>NZ_BMBS01000029.1 GCF_014634805.1 Leuconostoc falkenbergense | reverse complement strand
AATATTTAGACATAGAAAAACCCAATAACTTTCTGGACATTTTTTTATTTTGTCCAAGTTATTGGGTTCACTTCATGCGCGTGCGCCTTATCTGCTGCCTGATTCATTTGTTGTAAATTAGCCCAACCTAATAAAGAAGTAGCATCATACAGGTGACCATGTGTTTGGAAAAAGGTAATGCCATCAATCGTTGTTGAACGTGCATCAACGAAATCGGGATCCCCATCCATATTGCCAATCACGGTAGAAACGCCTTCAAACACTTTATCATCAGCAGATAATTCCGAATCACCATTATAAAAAATACCATCAACTTGAGATTGCCAATGTTCTAAAATATCCAAAAAAATGCTACGATCACCATGAATGTCTGATACGATTAAAAATTGACTCATAATTATGACTTACCCTTTCATTGCTAAACTTAATTTTCAGCCAACCATTGTGGTAATTGCTTGCCAAGTGACTGTAACGCAAGGCCGCGATGACTAACAGCATTTTTTTCTGAAGCCGTTAATTCAGCAAAAGTTCGGTTGAACTGTGGCACCCAAAAAATGGGATCATAGCCAAATCCATTATCACCATGTCGTTGCGTTGTAATCACACCGTCAATGATACCAGAGGTGACCAGCCGTTGCCCGTTAGGCGATAACAATACAATCACACTGTGAAAATGTGCCGCGCGGTTGGTAGTATCACCCATCTTGGAGAAAACTTTTTCGATATTTGCGTCATCATCATGATCGCCTGCATATCTAGCAGAATAAACACCCGGTTCACCATTTAATGCATCAATCGTCAAACCTGAATCATCAGCTAAAATGTAGTCATTAGGCGCGATTTTTGCGATTGTGGTAACTTTTTTTGTGGCATTTTCTTCAAATGTTTGACCATCCTCAATGATTTCTGGTACTTTATCTAATTCACGCAACGGTACGACTTTCAAATCAACATTGATATCACGTAATATTGATTCTAGTTCTTGCATTTTGTGTTCATTATTACTGGCAATGATCAGTCTTTTCATACGCTTTCGTCCTCTAAATGATTATTGGTTATAACTAGATGACGAACATCCAGTGGCTGTGCTCGTGACAACCAGTTCGTCGCAATTTTTTCGAACAGTACTTTATCACCCGTTGTATGATAAATATCATGATCATGTCCATGAACAACATCTGAATGCAGGTTGTGGGTGTCAAGATATTGGTTAACAACTGTCACTGTTTCAGCACCAGCATCAATTAGCTTGACTTGACTTCCCACGGCTGATTGTATAAACGGTGCTAAAAGCGGAAAGTGTGTGCACCCTAGAATAAGCGTATCAACTGTGTTATCAGTGAAATGACTTAAGTGATTTGCCACTAATTCTTTGGCGTGTTCAGACTGATAGTCATCGTTTTCAACCAAAGTGACAAAATCAGGCTCCGGCTGGGCTTGTATGACAACGTTTGGTGCCAATTTAGCCATTTCTTTTTCATAAATACCACTCGTTACCGTACCTTGCGTGGCAATTAAACCAATATGATTACTTTTAGTCATACGAACAGCTGCTTCAGCACCAGATTGAATCACACCAATGACAGGAATTGATAACTCGGCTTGCAGCAATGGTAATGCCCGGGCTGTTGCTGTATTACAAGCAATCACAAGTAACTTAATATGTTTTGTTTCAATCAAAAAATTGGCCATCTGAAAAGTATAATCAATCACTTCTTGAGCTGGCCGTGGGCCATACGGCATACGTGCTGTATCGCCAATATACATAAATTGTTCGTTGGGTAGTTGTTCTTGGGCGGCTTTAACAACAGTTAAACCACCAATTCCAGAATCAAGGAACCCAATTGGATTATTTTTATTCATATTATTAATTATGAACGGCTTAATTAAAAATGCAAGCATTTCACAGTCATAATTGTGTATAATGAAATGAAAGGATTACCGCACTTATGGACATCAACGATTACGATAAAATTTTACAAACAAATTTTCAAGTTAATAGCTTCGCGCTTAGTCTTTTGCGGGATGGTTTACTCGTTAATTTATTACAAGAAGACTATCCTCACATTCTGTACTGGGCTGGAAAAGAAATTGCACGCCAATTTCCAACTGACACTTTAACTTCTGTCAAAGAATTTTTTGCTGATGCAGCTTTCGGCGATCTCGAGATCAAGTCTCAAGATAGTAAAAATCAACGTTGGGAATTGACCGGCGATTTAGTCAAACAACGTCTTAGTTTGAATAAAAACGCTGATTTTAGCCTAGAAGCAGGTTTTTTGGCACAACAGCTTGAGGTTCAAACGGGTGCTATCGCTGAGGCAAACTTTAAATATCTCAAAAAAAATGAAGGCGTGTCATTTGAAGTTGTAACAGACTTAACCGAAACAGTTAACGTAGAAGATATTAAGCAACGTGTTGCCGCTCGTGAAACTTTCTTAAAGAAAACTCATGATACAACCGAAAATGCAACTATGGTTGAGGTTCGCAATGATGATGATATCTCCCGCGAACAATCTATTACCGATTCTCTCTTAGCTTTTAATTTCGATGACACATTGATGCCGACCGAAGAACACTCAAGTCTAAGCGCTTTGTCTGGTGAAGAAATTGATCCATTCAATGTGCCCTCTCAACCAAATCAAAATAAATAAGCCACTAATTTTTTGACAATAAAGAAAGTTTTCCATTTTCTTCTCACATGTCTAAATTAGCGGCTTTTATTATGATATTTTTTTGTAATAAAAAATCCCTTGACCTAAGAGGGGGATGGTCAAGGGGATTGATAGCCGAAGCTATCGGTGTTCAATCAGTAATTGGGGGAACTGATTGAAACATTACTGGGGGGGAGTAATGAAACTCAAATGTTATTTGAGTATGTTTCTATTATAGACCAACTATGACAAAAAAACGTATCTACATTTTGACAAAAACGTTACAGAAAAATTACGTTAAAGGTTGTCACATAAGTTAACAATTACACAATAAGATTCAATATCAGGGCCATCCCCAGCCCTACGACAGCGATGATCGTCTCTAATACTGTCCATATCTGTAGTGTTTGCTTAACATTTAAATCAAAATACTCTTTGAACATCCAAAAACCAGCATCATTTACATGTGAAAATGCTAACGAACCTGCACCAATCACCAATACCATCAATGCCGGATTGATGCCTGAAGCAGCCATTAATGGTTGAACGAGTCCTGCCGCGGTTAAGGCAGCTACCGTAGCCGATCCCAATGCAACACGTAATAATACAGTAATTAACCACGCCAATATTAGAGGCGAAATTGCTGAATGAATGAACAAATCCGAAATTTGTTTTGAAATACCACCATCAATCAAGATTTGCTTGAAAGCGGCACCACCACCAATAATCAACAATAACATAGCGATTGATTTAACCGCATCTTCAACCGTTACCATCATATCTTTCGTTGCACGGCCTTGGTGCCAGCCCATTGCCCACAAAGCAAATACCAAAGAAATAATCATTGCGGCAACCGGGTTGCCAATCATAGTAATAAAAGCGTCAATACCCTTTGGATTTTTAAAAGGTTGGCCATCATTGTAGATAATAGTATAAACTGTTGTAATCCCCATCAATAAAACAGGAAACAACGACGTTAAAACTGAAATACCAAAGCTAGGCGTCTCATCAATCTGAAATGCTTTTTGTTGTCCAAAAGCAGTCAGTTGTTTTTTGACCACAAAAGCATCTGGTGCAAATTTTTGTGCTAATTTTGTGAAAATAGGTCCAGCCACAATGGCAGCTGGAATAGCCACAATTAGGCCATAAACCAACACAGTCCCAGGATTAGCACCTAGTGCGCCCGCAATAGCTGTTGGTGCTGGATGCGGTGGCAAAAACCATGCGTTACTGACAGCGCAGCGGCCATTGGAATACCGAGGTAAAGTAATGGCACCGACGCTTCTAAAGCGATTGCAAAGACAATCGGAATCAATAAAACCATACCAACTTCAAAGAATAACGCAATACCGATGATAAAGGCCGCAACCATAATGGCTAACTGAACACGCTTTTTCCCAAATTTGGCAATTAGTGTGTGAGCAATGCGATAAGCACCGCCAGCATCAGCTACCAACCTGCCTAACACCGCGCCAAAACCAAACACGATTGCCAACTCACCGAGCGATGACCCAATACCATTTTGAATCGATGTTGGAATTTGATCAAGCGGCATACCTAATCCAGCGCCAACTAAAGCAGCGGTTAAAATCAGCGAAATAAAAGTATTGATTTTAAACTTAATAATCAATACTAATAAAAATAGGATTCCCGATCCTAATACAACAAATGACATCATATGCATTCTCCTAAATAATATGCTATTTTCTGTAACCGCTTTCATTTTATCACACAATTCATATTTTAGGTCAAATTTTGTCGCAAAAAAAAGCATCTCAAATTGAGATGCTTTTTCAGTAATTTAAACGTCGCGACGACGTTCTTTAATACGAGCTGCCTTACCTTGCAATGCACGCAAGTAGTACAACTTTGCACGGCGAACTTGACCAAAGCGCACAACTTCAATCTTGTCAACACGTGGTGAGTGCAGTGGGAAAGTACGTTCCACACCAACACCTGAAGAAATCTTACGAACAGTGTAAGTAGCTTGGATGCCAGCACCCTTACGCTTAATTACAACACCTTCAAACAACTGAATACGTTCGCGTGAACCTTCAACAATTTTAGCATACACTTTAACAGTGTCACCGGCACGGAATTCAGGAATATCAGTACGCAATTGTGCTGATGTTACATTTTCTAAAATACTATTTTGACGCATTGGTCATTCTCCTATTCGACAATCTTGCACTTGCCCGTAGGCTAAACGCACAGCGGATTACCGTTAATATGGCAATTAATAGCCATGTAACAGTATAGCAGACATAGCCCCTTGTGTCTAGTACTACTTAGCGTGGGTCATTAAATCACTGGCAATTTTATCAATTTTAGCTTGAGAAGTAGCTTGTGCATCCGAAACAACACCAATATAGAACTTTAGTTTTGGTTCTGTACCGGAAGGTCGAACCGCAACCCATGATCCATCTGCTAGCCAATATTTCAAAACATTAGCTTTAGGTTGCTTGAGTGCCACTGTTTCACCCGTATTATCAGTTTCTATTGAAGATAAGAAATCTTGTACGCGTGTTACACTGACCTCACCGATTGGTTTTGGCTGATTATCACGGAATTCAGAAATAATAGTTGCCATTTCATCATTGCCATGAATACCCGGAAAGTCTAAACTAATGGTTTTTTCTTCAAAATAACCAAACTTTTCAAATAGTTCGTGAACGCCATCTGCAAAAGTTTTACCCTGAGACTTGTAGTATGCAGCCACTTCGGCAAATAATACGAGTGCCTGAATCGCGTCTTTATCATGAGCAAAAGGCTTCACCAAGTAGCCAAAACTCTCTTCAAAACCAAACAAAAATTCGTGTGATTTCGTTGCTTCAAATTCATCAATTGTTGCTGCAATATACTTAAATCCGGTCAAAACATCTGCCGTCACAACACCGAAACTTTCAGCAACAGTTGATGCAAATCTTGATGAGACAATTGAAGTTACAATAGCACCATTTTCGGGTAATGACTGCGTATTTTTCTTAGCCGTCAAAAGATAATTAACTAATACAGCAGCAATTTGATTGCCAGTAAGCACTTGGAAACTACCATCTGACAATTTAACCGCAGCGCCCATACGATCGGCATCCGGATCAGTAGCGACAACCGCGTCTGCCCCTTCGCGCTTTGCATATTCAATCGCAAGTGTTAAGGCTGCTGCATCCTCAGGATTAGGCTTTTTGACCGTCGGGAAATCACCATCAATCACAGCTTGTTCTTTAACAACAGTATAGTTAGTGAAACCAGCCTGTTGCAGTGCCTTTTCACCAATATATTGGCCCGTACCATGAAGTGGTGAATAAACAAACTTTAGTGAAGTCCCTTCACGTGCAACTAGTTCAGGATCAACTGTTACTGTTTTCATTTTTGATAAGTAGAGGTTATCAATATCGTCATCAATCATTTGAACATTGGCGCTTTTCTCATCCAATGAAATATCAAAAATATCAGTAATACCTTCCAACTCTTTCACAACTGCTGCAACAGCGTCGGGAACCATTTGGCCCCCATCTTCACCATAAACCTTATAACCATTGTATTCTTTAGGATTATGTGAGGCAGTAATCATGATGCCGGCAAACGCTTTCAATTCACGCACGGCAAATGATAGTTCAGGTGTTGGGCGCAATGATGTAAATAAATAACTCTTGATACCATGCGCAGAGAGTACCTGTGAAGCATCTGCAGCAAACTCAGGAGAAAAATGACGCGAGTCAAAACTGATTGCCACGCCACGCTGTTTTGCCGCATCCCCTTGTGAAGTAATATAGCGCGCCAATGCTTCAGTTACCTGACGAACAGTATAAATGTTCATGCGATTAGTACCAGCCCCAAGTAAGCCACGCATGCCTGCAGTACCAAAACTCAAGTTTTGATAGAAAGCATCTTCCTGTTCTTCTGCTGAATATGATGCCAAATCAGTTGCCAAATAGTCAGGCAAATTTGCTGATTGCCACTGTGCCAGTTTTTCTTGATAACTCATGATTAACCTTCTTTTCCCATTTTCTTAAATTATAACAAAATTATTTCCGTGTGAACAACGCCAAAATCCAGTTTCTAAACTTTTGCATTCTTAAAACAGTAATTGCTATCACAGCAATTACGATAAAAATAGTCACAGTCACGGACTTTGGAATCTCCAAATGGCCTACAAAATAACCAATTGAGACAATACTGGCTGACCATAAAATACTAGCAAAAGCAGCCATTCGTAAATAAACTGGAAAGGCTAACCCCAAACGATGTGCTAATAATGGCACAGCAACGCGAATAAAGGGTAAAAAGCGGCCTAACACAACGAATAGCAACCATCTCTTGGGATGAAAATCTTTAGCGATTTCATCAGTCAAACTACTGTGTGAATATTTTTTAACCCAGGGTATTTTAGCGACTTGTGTCGTAATGAACGCGCCCAACCAATAATTAACAGCATCTCCTAAAAAAGAAGCAATTGCAAAAATGCCAATAACCAAAAGCAATTCACCAATATTATGATGGGCGCCAGCCAAACTTCCTACTGTAATCAAAATCGTATCACCAGGAATAAATCCTGTCACAATCCCAGCAGTCTCAATAAATATCAATACAAACATGATACCAAATGCTGCTAATGTGAAATGATGATCACTGGCGATTAAATGTTCTAGCCAGTTGGGCAATGCAGTGAGTGAATTTAGAAACATTTTCCCCTCCGAAATGTTACCAAAAATTAGTCTTTTGGTAAATACAGTGACACTGGCAGCAAACTATCAGGCGTCATTGTTGTTCTTGGTGTTTTAATCAGTGCAAATAATACCTCTATTAACTGTGATGCAGCCGCTGCAATCGGTTGAACAATTGTTGGCAAATTTGGATGCAAACGCCGGACAATTGGTGTCCCGTCGTATCCAATAATGTTAATATCCTCTGGCACTCTTTTACCAGCCTTCTGCAAAGCATTTTCTAGTTGAATAGCAGCCACATCATTATAGGCAAAGACCCCCTCAATGCCATTCTTAATGATATAAGACACCATATTGTCGATGTCCTTACTTGTAGCAAACCCTTGTAAACTATAATTTTGTCTGACAACAGGAATCGAATTCTGTTGTGTAGCACGTAAAAATCCTGCGTACCGTTGATGGGTTGGTGATTCTGAGCCATCATCATCACTTAACATTAATAACCTTTTTGCACCAGTAGACAATAGATACTCACCAGCTAAATAGCCACCTTGTTCATTATCCTCGCTAACAATTGGCACGTTATCTGCCAAGTAACGATCGTAAGAAACAATTGGTAAAAAGGTGTTTTGATACTCACCAATACCCAAATTATGTGAAGAAGTAATGATACCTTCGACTTGATTCGCAGCCAACATTTGAAGGTACTGACGCTCTTTTTCAACATTATTAGCTGAAGTTGCAATAATGACCTTATACCCTAACTCAAATAGCTGTTGCTCAATCTCACTCGCCAAAGCTGTAAAAAAGGGATTTTCCATGTTCGGAAAAATCAATCCGATAAATTGCGATGATTTTCCTTGCAGCGAACGCGCCATGGCATTAGGTTGATAATGCAACTCTCGCATAGCTTCGTGAACTTTATTAATTGTTTTTTGGCTTAATGAACCATAGTTATTGATGACGCGCGATACCGTTGTTACTGAAACACCAGCTAACGCCGCAACATCACTTAATTTTGCAACCATTGCAATCCTCCATACTCTCTTAATATTCTATCACATGGTCTATTCCCCTTACTAAAATAAATGTGATAAACGTTTGACTTTGTCGTGCTAAAGGTTTACCATTGTCCTCGTAAGTTAATTTAATCACAAATAAAAAAGGAGAACAAACATGGAAGCACTTGTGTTAACTGGTACAAAAAAATTAGAGGTTGAGAACATTGAAAAGCCTGAGGTAAAACCCAATGAAGTTTTGATTCATACGGCATTCGCTGGTATTTGTGGTACTGATCACGCTTTGTATGCCGGCCTTCCCGGCTCAGCAGATGCTGTGCCACCAATTGTGTTGGGTCATGAAAATTCCGGTGTTGTAGCTGAGATTGGTTCTGATGTTACAAACGTTGCTGTTGGTGATCGTGTAACAATTGATCCTAATATTTACTGTGGCCAATGCAAGTATTGCCGTACTGCACGTCCAGAACTTTGCGAAAACTTGTCGGCTGTTGGTGTTACACGTAATGGTGGATTTGAGGAATACTTCACGGCACCTGCATCAGTTGTTTACCAAATTCCTGATAACGTTTCACTTAAGTCAGCTGCCGTTGTTGAGCCTATTTCATGTGCGGTTCACGGTATTCAACTACTTAAAGTGACACCTTACCAAAAGGCATTGGTTATTGGTGATGGCTTCATGGGTGAGCTTTTTGTTCAAATTTTGCAAGCTTATGGTATTCACCAAGTCGACTTGGCTGGTATTGTTCCTGAAAAGCTCGCTATGAACAAAGAAAAGTTTGGCGTGAAAAATACGTACAATACCAAAGATGGTGATAAAATTCCTGAAGGTACTTATGATGTTGTCGTTGAAGCAGTTGGTTTACCACAAACACAAGAAGCAGCCATTGAGGCTTCAGCCCGTGGTGCTCAAGTTTTGATGTTTGGTGTTGGTGGCCCCGACGCAAAGTTCCAAATGAACACTTATGAAGTCTTCCAAAAGCAATTGACGATTCAAGGATCATTTATCAATCCAAACGCCTTTGAAGATTCATTGGCATTGTTATCATCAGGCAAGTTAGACGTTGAATCGTTGATGTCTCACGAACTAGATTACCAGACTGTAGATGATTTTGTGAATGGTAAATTAGGTGTCGTTTCCAAGGCAGTCGTCAAGGTTGGTGGCGAAGAGGCATAAGATGGCAGAAAATGCGCGACATCATAATCCACGAAGCATTTCAATGAGCAAATCACTTATGTTTTTTGGCATTTCATTGATTTTAAATGCGATGGGAAATGTTTTGACGCTCGTCACAGCTTCACATATAAAACCCGCTTTTTTGGGATCAGCTTATTGGACAGCTGCAGAGGCTAATCTAGGTCAAGCCTTACTAGGAAATAATTCACTTGTTTTATTTTGGGCATTCCTAGTTCTCGGCATGCTTATTTCATTTCTAAATGCGCTATTGATGAAAAAGTTAGATTGGCATCGTATTATTGGTAATTTCTTGTTTATGTTACCATTTTCAATTTTTATTCAATGGTTTTCAAATATTTTCAATCAAATTATGCCAAATGCTAATTCAGTGGCAGCAACTGTGTTGTATACAGTAATTAATTTTATTGGTGTCGCCTTCATTGCCGTTGCCATTTCGATTTATCAACGTGTGAATTTAGTATTACACCCAGCCGATGATTTAATGCAAATCTTGCGTTTCAAATACTTTCATGGGTCAGCTTTCAAAGCCATGTGGGCATCTTACATTCCACCAACGATTTTTGCAATCATTGCTTTTGTAATTACTTTACCTAATTTGTATAATTTCGGTTTAGGTACTATTTTCGCATTCCTATTTCAAGGCGGCATTACGGGCATTGCAGATAAATATGTCTTCAAGAATTTAAAGCATCAGGCAATAGATGTTGGTAATTAAAACAATTATTTTGTAAAATGAACATATCAGTAGCAATACTACTAGAAAGGTATTATTATGGCATTTTCAGACTATTATAGTGGCGTACAGCACATTGGTATTCCTACGTCATCTTTGGCAAAATCAGAGGCTTTTTGGACAAAGCTGGGCTTTAAAAAGACTGGCGATTTCCCCGTTGGTAAAGTTATCTTCATGCAACGTGGCAACTTAGTCATCGAAACTTGGGCAGGAGATGAAGTTGTTGGTAAACCAGGTGCAATCAATCATATTTCAATGGATACAACTGATGCTGATGCCGCTTTTGTGGCAGCAAAAGCGGAAGGATTTGATTTGCTTAACACCGAGGTGCAACATTTGCCATTTTGGGAAAAAGGAATCAAGTTCTTTAACTTACAAGGACCTGATGGGGTTATTGTAGAATTTTGCGAAATAGTTAAATAAGCAAAAAGCGCCTATTGGCGCTTTTTTATTTTCTAAATTAAATCAATAAAAAATACGCACAGTGATGTGCGCATTTTTCATTCAGTTGTGATCGTCTGAACAGTGGTTTCTAAATGGCTGATGTAGTCATAGACTCCTTGTCCAGCCAAGCCACCATCACCAACAGCCGTCGTAATCTGTCGCAAATCTTTGACTCTGACGTCTCCTACTGCGAAGATACCAGGAATTGCTGTCTGCATCTTCTCATCAGTTAATATCCATCCCTCAGAGTCGGTAATGTCGAGATTCTCGAAACCTTGTGTATTTGCTTTTAATCCAACGTAAACAAAGACACCTGCTGCATCAATATGTGCTTTTTCCTGTGTTTGATTATTAATAATATCAAGTCCTGTGATTTTGTCATCATCACCAGTAATCGCTTCCACTTCTGTATGCCACATAAATGACATTTTTGGATTCGCAAATGCCCGATCTTGAATAATTTGTTGTGCACGCAGTTTATCACGACGATGTAGAACAGTAACAGACTTTGCCAAATTAGTAAGATAAAGTCCCTCTTCAATTGCTGAATCACCACCACCAACAACAACAACATTCTCATCACGGAAGAACGCACCATCACAGACTGCACAATAACTCACGCCACGACCTTGATATTCTTCCTCGCCATCAGCTCCTAAGTGAATATGCTCAGAGCCGGTCGCGATGATAACCGCTTTGGCGACATAATCGTCCATGTCAGTATGAATATACTTCAAGTCATCCTTTAATTCAACACGTTCGACTGTCCCAAAACCATATTCAGCACCGAATTGTGTTGATGATGAATACATTTTTTCAGCTAAATCGGGTCCTAAAATCGAATCAAAACCAGGATAATTTTCAACTTCAGCCGTATTATTCATTTGACCGCCATAAATACCACGATCAAGCATTAGAACTGATAAATTGGCACGTGAAGCATAGGTCGCTGCTGTCATGCCGGCAGGACCTGCTCCAACGATAATAACATCATATATTTTAATATTTTCTGGCATCACCACACCTACACTTACTTTTTGTTAAGACTATTGTACTCGTTATTATATGAAATGTCGAGGGCAAAACCTGTCATTAGATATTTTAATAATGAATATGAAAAAACGAGAACTAGTCTCGTTTTTTAGTGATTAAAGTTTAGCCGCTAACTCCTTGATGTAAGCGCGCAGTGCATCTTTAGTCTGTGGGTGTTTCAAGCCAAATTCAATATTTGTCTCTAAGAAACCAATCTTTGAGCCAATATCGTAACGACTACCCTTGAATTCATGAGCATATACATGTTGGCGATTATTCAAAGAATCAATTGCGTCTGTCAATTGAATTTCGTTGCCCTTACCAGGCTTTGTATTTTCCAATTCTTCAAAAATTTCTGGTGTTAGCAAGTAACGTCCAATAATAGCTAAATCTGAAGGTGCTTCTTCTGGCTTTGGCTTTTCCACAAAACTCTTAACACGGTATAGACCGTCATCGTTAACTTGAGCCGCCGGATCAATCACACCATATTCAGATACTTGATCATGAGGCACCTTCATCACGGCCAAAGTTGATTCTCCAGTTTCTTCATAACGCTCAATCAACTGCTTTGTCAGTGGCACTTCATCTTGCATCAAATCATCACCAAGTAACACAACAAAAGGCTCGTCACCAATGAAAGCCTTGGCTGTCAATACAGCGTCACCTAGGCCTTTAGGATGTGATTGACGTATGAAATACATATTGATATCTGTTGTTTCTTCAACAACTTTCAGTAAAGCATCCTTACCCTTTTCCCGCAAATTATTTTCCAGTTCAGGATTTGAATCAAAATGATCTTCAATTGAACGCTTTGACTTACCGTCCACGATAACAATATCTTCAATGCCAGATTCAATTGCTTCTCTTACAATATATTCAATTGTTGGTGTGTCAACAATTGGTAGCATTTCTTTTGCTAATGCTTTTGTTGCAGGTAGAAAACGTGTACCTAACCCTGCTGCTGGAATAATTGCCTTACGTACTGGTTTCATAATTTTTCTCTTTTCTTTAATCTTCACTGCGCAAATTTCGTTGCATTAATTGCGCAATCGCACTTTGCAATGGTAGTTGTTCATATAACACTTGATAAATTGCTTTTGTAATAGGCATATCCACTTGATGTTGCACAGAAAACTCATAAACAGCTTTAGTCGTGCTAACACCCTCAATGACCATTCCCATAGCCTCTTCCACTTCAGCTAACGATTTACCAGAACCTAATTCTCGACCTGCTCGATAGTTTCTTGAATTTGGCGACATGCCTGTCACAATCAAATCGCCAATGCCAGCCAGCCCCAAAAAAGTTTCGGGTTTAGCACCCATTGCCTGACCCAAAGCGCGCATTTCTACTAATCCACGTGTTAGCAATGCCGCTTGTGCATTAGCGCCATAGCCTAAGCCAATCAATGCGCCAGAGCCAATCGCGATAATATTTTTTAACGCAGAAGCTAATTCAGAACCTAATAAATCGTGGTTCGTATAAGGTCTAAAGACATCATTTGCAAAAATCGCTTGGATCAGTTCAGCAGCTTTAGGATCATCACTGGCAATTGAAACAGCTGTCAAATCATGTTTAATAACATCTTCAGCGTGTGACGGACCTGACAGCATCGCCAAAGCAGTACGGTATTGTGCCGGTACTTCCTCAGCCAACATTTCTGAAATGCGTTTAAATGTCACAGGCTCTAAACCTTTTGTTGCATGTGCCAAAATAACACGATGATTTTGTTTTGCCAAGACATCTGCTAGTTGATGTGCGACTTCACGAACTGCTTTGGTTGGCACAACGCTGAGCACAACGTCAACGTCAGAGACGGCTAGTGCCATATTGTCAGTAGCCATCAAACGCTCATTTAATATTGCTTTTGGTAGATATTTTTGATTTGTATGCTGATTGCTTATTTCTCTGGCCTGATCAGCGTTATGGGTCCACAAACGCACTTCTTGATGATTTTCGGCAACAACATTAGCCAAAGCTGTTCCCCATGATCCGGCGCCCAATATGGCAATTTTAGTCATTTTTGTCACCTGCTGCATCAATTTTTTCGTTCTTCGCCATTTCAGCTGTCATACGTTGCTCTAATGTTTGTAACGCGTCAATACCCATATTTGCGGTTCTAAATTTAACGGCAGCTGCATCAATTACACTAGCTGTATTACGTCCTGGCGTCACTGGAACCACCATACGCTTGATTTGAACACCCATAATTTCTAATGAATCATTATCATTTCCTAATCGATCAAAATTGGCTTCACCAATTTTACCATTTGAAAGATGAATATTCAGAGCGATGGTAGCATGTGACCGAACAGATACGGCACCATAAACTTGTTGCACATCAATGATGCCTACGCCACGAACTTCCATCATGTTTCGTAAAACACCGTTTGGTTCACCAATTAGGCGCTCTTCATCTTCTTGATAAATATCAACACGATCATCAGCCACCAACCTTGCTTTACCTTGTTGAATTAACTCAAGTGCAGATTCCGTTTTTCCTATACCGGCATCACCTGTAATCAATACACCAAGACCATGGACATCAATCAAAACACCGTGGACATTTTCTCGTGGGGCTAATTGTCCGCCAAGATAATAAGTCATATTTGATAAAATACGAGATGATGTTAGCGTTGAAGTCAAGATTGGAATATGTGCTTCTTGTGCCGCTTGTTTCAACTCGTCACTAATCGGTAAACCAGTTGACACAACAAACGCTGGTGTTGTCGTATCAGCCATTCGTCGATACACCATCAACAATTCGTCATGATTCATACGTTCTGAAAAGGAAGTTTCTGTAATTCCTAACAACTGAACACGCTCTGGTGCGTAATAGTTGAAATAACCAGTCATTTCCAGTCCAGGACGTGAAATGTCCGCCGTCGTGATTTCTCTGTCAAGAAATTGCTCACCTGCAACAATTTTAAGACGCGTGTTAGCCACTAATTGTTCTACTGTTACTGAATTTTGTGCCATTTTAATTTCTTTCTACTTGCACATGCAAATCATTGGTTAAAATTGTGTTGATAATTGATAAGATGAAAGCAATCAGCATTGCCCACCCGAAACTGGTAAATTCGAATCCACCAACAACATCAGCCGTTATTTCAAGGAGGAACGCGTTAACAACGATGGCAAAAAAACCAAACGTTATAATAGTTAACGGTAACGTTAGAACTGTCAGAATTGGCTTAATGATAGCGTTTAGTATTGATAATACAAACGCTGCAAACAATGCCGAAACCCAATTATCAACTCGAAATCCAGAAGTGAATATCATTGATAAAACCAAAAAGCTCAACATGTTTGTTGCTAATCGAACAATAAAGCGCATCGAAACCCCCGTAAGATTTTCTATGAAAACGGTTACTATATTGATACAATAACACTTTCACATAACAATTATACCAAATGTAGACTATAAAAAAAAGCGCCTTACAGACGCTTGACTGTTAAATAAAGAAATTGTAACCTGGATTCAATTCGATAATCTTACCAGTGCGCTTGTAGACAATCCATTCCGCAATATCGGTTGTGTAATCACCAATACGCTTCAAATAGCCAGCAATCACCAAATAATCAGCCGCTGAATCAACTAAATCAGCATTTTCTTTCATACCGTTTACTGAATCGGTTCTGACTTTAGCAGCACTTTGTGACAACTTATGGTTAGCTTCAGCTATTGATTCAGCGCCAAGGGCGTCATTTTTAACATAGTATTCCATAACCTGAGAAACCATGTTAGCTACCATTTCACCTATAACACCAAGTTCTTGCTCAATGCTAGCAATATGCTTTGTCCCTTTAACACGAATAGTTGAGTTAGCAATATTGCGCGCCTGATCTCCCATTCGTTCCAAAACTGAAACAGCCTTTAAAATTGTGACAATTTCACGCAAATCTGTGGTGACAGGTTGATATAGTGCAATCATCTCAAACGTTTTCTTTTCAATGGCAGCTTCTCGTTCATTGATTTGATGATCATTTTCTAAAATTTGACGCGCACCCTCGCGGTCATGATCCACAAATGACTGAACAGCTTTTTGAATAGTTTGAGACACTAGCATACCCATTTCTGTAAATGAGCTATCTAAATCTGCTAATTCTTCATCAAATAATCGACGCATAACAAACTCCTCCATGACTTTGTGTAATGTGGTCTTGCAATATGACTTTTGGTTTCAACTAACCAAAACGTCCAGAAACATAATCTTGTGTTTCTTGCTTTTGGGGATTAAGAAAAATGTGCTTCGTCTGATCAACTTCAATCAGATCACCACTCAAGAAGAAAGCGGTTCGATCAGAAATTCTTGAAGCTTGTGACATTGAATGTGTCACAATAATCATGGCATAATCTTCTCTTAATTTCAACAATGTCTCCTCGATATTACGACTCGAAATGGGATCAAGTGCTGAAGTGGGTTCATCAAGTAAAAGCAAATCTGGTGACATTGCCAATACACGCGCAATTGAGACACGCTGCTGTTGACCACCGGATAAGCCTAATGCTGATTTGTGCAAGTCATCTTTGACTTCATCCCAAACTGAAGCTTGCTTTAGTGAACGTTCCACTGCTTCATCCAATATCGCTTTATCTTTAACGCCATCTAAACGCAATCCAAAAATAACGTTTTCATAGATTGAGAAAGGAAATGGATTTGGTTGCTGGAAAACCATACCAATTTGCTTGCGCAAATCAACTGTATCAGTCGTTGGTGCATATATATCAGTACCATTAAAATTAAATGAACCTGTTACAGTCACACCATCTTCCAAATCGTGCATCCGATTTAATGCGCGTAAATATGTGGTTTTTCCTGAACCAGAAGGACCAATTAGAGCTGTGATACCCTTGTTTGGAAAGTCCAAGTCAATACCATGCAAGGCTTCTTTTTGACCATACCAAAGACGAACATCACGTGTCGATAAAATTGTTTTTTCTTGTTTGTCTGTCATCCGAAATTACCTGATATATAATCATTTGTCAAAGCGACTTTAGGTCTTGTAAATATTTTACGCGTTAAGTCATACTCAATGACCTTACCTAAATGGAAGAAAGCCGTGTAATCACTAATACGGGCAGCCTGTTGCATGTTATGTGTCACAATAATGATTGTGTATTGATTCTTTAATTCAATCAGCGTGTCTTCGACCTGAGCTGAAGAAATTGGATCCAATGCACTTGAAGGTTCATCCAACAAAAGAATATCGGGCTTCAGTGCCAAAGCACGTGCAATAACTAATCTTTGTGCCTGCCCACCGGACAAAGCTAAAGCTGATTTATTTAATTCATCTTTAACCTGATCCCACAATGCTGCTTGTTTTAAACTGGTTTCAACTATTTCGTCCAACTGTTCTTTTGTGTAGTTGCCGCGTTGCGTTAACGCAAAAGTAATGTTGTCATAGATTGATTTTGCAAACGGATTAGGCCGTTGAAAAACCATGCCAATATGGCGGCGCATCTCATAAACATCAATATTCTTAGTGTTAATGTCAACACCACGATACATAATTTGACCATTAACGGTGGCAACATCATCATTCATACGGTTCAAAGATCTTAAAAATGTTGATTTACCAGAACCCGATGCACCAATAAGGCTGGTAATCTTATAGCGCTCAAATTCCAAATCACCTTCGCTCAAAGCAAGATTATCCCCGTAAAACACTTGCAAATCATGCGTAGAAATCGCAATTTCATGCTTGTCAGCGTCCATATTATAGATATAACGTTCAGGAGCGTCTTCTCTAATAAAATCGCTGGCAGGTTTAAATTCAAAGTTAGGATTTGTCATAGTCGCCTCACGAACTAGTTAATTTCTTATACAACTTCATACCTAATTTACGAGCACTAAAGTTGAACAGTAATACAACAATAATTAATACTGCTGATGCACCAGCAGATACAGCGTTGACATCGGGCATAATGCCTTCAGAATTAATTTTCCAAATATGAACCGCTAAAGTTTCTGCTGGGCGCATTGGGTTCAAGGGACTTGAAATATTAAACGGATTCCAATCACCAAAATTTAAAGCTGGTGCAGATTGTCCAGCTGTGTAGATTAGTGCGGCAGCTTCACCAAACACACGCCCAGCTGACAACACAACTCCTGTTACAATTGAAGGCACAGCCGCGGGTAAAATCACGTGTAAGACTGTTTCCCAACGTGATAATCCCAATGCAGATCCTGCTTCACGTTGTAAATCTGGAATTTGCGCCAAACTCGTCTCAATCGAACGTGTCAGCAATGGTAAGTTGAACAAAGTTAGCGCAATGGCACCAGACAAAATCGAAAATCCTAATTTAAATTGAACAACAAACAACAGGAATCCAAACAAACCAACAACAACAGATGGTAATGAACTTAGAATTTCAATTGCCGTGCGAACAATCGCTGTAAAATAATTTTTCTTAGCATATTCATTTAAGTAAATTGCTGCCCCCAATGCGATTGGAAAGCTAATTACCATAGCCAAAATCAATAAATAAAATGAGTTGAAGAGTTGTACTCCAACACCGCCACCTGCCTCAAAAGCACGGGCAGGTGAGGTTAGAAAGTGCCATGAAAGATGTGGTACACCTCTTACAAGGATAAACGACAGCATCGCAAACAAAATTAATGCGACAATACCAGAAATGGCGTAAATAAAACCAGTAGCTATCTTATCAGCAGTTTTTGCTTTCATTACTTCATCGCTCCTCTACGTCCAATTGCACGCACAATTAAGTTAAATACCAATGACATGATTAACAAAATCATTGCCAACGTCCATAATACATCATTCTGTAATGATCCCATGACAGTATTACCAATTCCCATCGTCAAGACAGAAGTTAATGTTGAGGCAGGAGTCGTCAAACTATGTGGCATCAACGCTGCGTTTCCAATGACCATTTGGACCGCCAAAGCTTCACCAAACGCTCGAGCCATTCCAAACACAATTGCTGTTAGGATACCAGGTGTTGCGGCGCGCAAAACAACCTTGTAAATCATTTGCCAACGCGTAGCACCAATTGCTAGAGCAGACTCGCGATAATGACGTGGCACAGATTTTAATGTGTCGACGGTCATCGAAGTAATAGTGGGCAAAATCATAACGAAAAGTACAATTGTACCTGATAAAATACCAAATCCTGAACCGCCAGCAATTGTTCTTATAACTGGTACAACAACTGTTAAACCAATAAACCCATAAACAACTGATGGAATACCAACCAACAATTCGACAATAGGTTGCATAATTTTGGCGCCGCGCTTTTGTGCAATTTCAGTCATGAACAAAGCAGTACCAATTGCAAATGGTGTTGCGACAATGGCAGACAAGAATGTTACTAAAAACGAGCCCAAAATCATTGGCAAAGCGCCAATATAAGGCTTTTTTGTTGCGGGATCAGTTACAGAAGGATTCCATGTTGTGCCAAATAAGAAATATTTCACATTGACACCATCTTTATAAAAAGTTGACAAGCCACGACTCAAAACAAAAACGAAAATTGAAACAACAACGATTGCAATCAAGATCAATGCTGTCATGCTGATTGCACGACCAATAGTATCTTTTCGAGTTGATTCAGAGCGTTGCATTAGTTTTTTTGTGATATTATCCATGTTTTCTCCACGGTGAGTGTTGTTGCGCCAATTAGCGTCAACAACGAACACGTTTATTTTTCAACCACTTGACCATTAACACTACGACTAATTTTCATGTCATGAATTGAAATATAGCCCAACTTTGGCACTAAAGTAGATTGAATTTTTGTTGATGTGAGATACTTTAAAAATTTACCAACTTGAGCATTGGGTCTCCCCTTAGTGTAAACATGCTCATATGACCAAATGGCGTATTTGCCAGTGGCAACATTTTGATTATTAGGTTTTATGCCGTTAACACTAGCAGCCACAACAGACGAGTCGATGTAACCAAAAGCAGCATAAGAAATTGCGCCTGGCGTTGTCGCCACAATTGAGCGTACCATACCTGATGAGTCTTGCTCCTGAGCTGAAATACTTTCAGCACCACCTAAGGCCCATTTTTCAAAAGTCGCCCTTGTACCAGAACCAGTTGCACGATTGATAATGACAATGTCAAGGTTTTTACCACCCACTTCTTGCCAGTTCGTTATTTTACCTGTAAAAATAGCTTTTAATTGCGCTGTGGATAGGTTTTTAACACCGTTGTCTTTATTTAACAAAGGTGCAATACCCACAACAGCAACTCGATGATCTACTAACTGACTGGCTTTAATGCCTTCTTTTTCTTCAGCAAACACATCTGAATTGCCTAAATCTACGGCGCCTTGTGAAACTTGGCTGAGCCCTGTTCCCGTACCGCCGCCTTGAACGTTAATAAATATACCAAGATTTTCTTTAGCATATTCTTCGCCCGCCGCTTCAACCAATGGTTGAAGCGCAGTTGATCCAACAGCCGTGATTGAAGTGCCAGATGCGCTTTTGTCACGTGTGGCATAGGCCGTTCCAAGTGCTGCAACAATAGCCACGACAACGATTGAAGATATAACCGCGCCGCGATGTGATTTCGACATGTTAATGCCTCCCAAGATTTACTACTACGTTTTAATTATCTTAAACTTGTGTAAAAATCAGAACGCCTTTTTGTAAAGTTTGTGTAAAGAAAATCGAATTATTGAGGCTGTTTGTTCCCTTTTTCGGATTACCGTCGCTATTTATACTTCCTATAATTTTTTAGATACAAAAAAAGAAGATTTTCACGATATCTTCTTTACAAAGGCAATGTCAATGTAATACTCGTACCAACACCTACTTGGGATTTGACTTGCAGACGACCATTATGTTTTGTCACAATTTCATTAACAATTGCTAATCCTAAACCGGTTCCACTAGCAATTTTTCGTTGTCTAGATTCATCTCCTCGGTAAAATCGTTCAAAAATACGTGATTGTTGACTCAAAGGAATACCAATTCCCGAATCGCGAACATTCAAAGACCACTGTGAGTTATCTTTTTTAGCCGAAACCCATACTTCGCCATTTTCAACATTGTACTTGACTGCATTGGTCAATAAATTTTGAATAATCGTTGTTGCATCCTCTGCAACACCGACAACTTCAAGCTGATCATCCACATCATTGTGAATTGTGACACGTTGACTATTAATTTTTTGAATCTGCTGATTGACGATTTCAGACACTTTAATAATTGAAACTTCCCCATCTGCTTTATGTTTAAGACGCGACAGCGACAAAATATCATTTACTAAATCAGAGAGGCGTTGTGACTCATTTGCTACGATAGTCAAAAATTGAGCACGTGTTTTTGGATCGTCACCCGCGGGTCCTTGCAATGTTTCAACAAATCCTGTAATCGCAGTCAACGGTGTTTTAAATTCATGCGAGGCATTGGCCAAAAAGTCAGCCTGCATGCGCTCAATTTGCAAAACACTCGTCAAATCGTAAAGCATAATCATGACTTCACCCTCAGCGCCAGATTGATGATATAGTGTGCTAGCATCGTATTGCCGCGTTTCACCATTGATTGTTAGGTTTAGAATTGATTGTTGCTTTGATTGTGTATTAAAAGTTTGGCTAATTAACTCAGACAATGTAAATTGACGAATTATCAAATTTTCTGAAATGGGTAATTTTGGTAAAGATACCCCCAACAGATCAGCAGCTTTTTGATTAAAAACATCAATCGTATGATGTCGATCAACATTTATCACGCCAACAGGTAAACTAGTGAGTAACGTTTGGTAGTTGCCAACATCACGTTTATTATCATATTGAGAGTGCCGAACATACGTCTGTAATGCATTAAAAGATTGCAATAAATCATAATAAGGTGATTCAGGTGATGCTAATACCCCCCTCGGTGTCTCGCCAGCCAACGTGTCTTCCATCCGCTTCTTCATGACAGCTAGTTCAGTTGCATCACTCATTTCCCACAGTTGAGAAAGCCAAGCTTCAATAATTGAAATCAAAATCACGATAAAAATTAAGGCTGTTAAAGTCTGCCTTGTCAATGACACAATTTGAGTTAAGGAGATCAGTAAAATCAAGTTTAAACCCAAAATAATAATGAATTTTTCAAATTTATTTTTCATACGTTTATCATATCATCTTCGTTACAAAAATCAGCACTAATTTGATTCACAAAAAAAACAGGTGCTACCCTGTTTTGAGTAACTGCTATCATTTAATTATTTGTCAGTAACTACCATATATGAATTAAAAATTCTAATATGCACTTATACCGGACTTATTATTGTATTAACAACCTATAAAACTCACTAAAATATGCTGTCATGTCCCCAAATTTTCCCCAAATAAAAAACGCCGCCCAGATTAATTTCTAGTCGGTGTTTTCGATTCTGATCGCAACAAAAAAACAGCCAGCTTTTACACTGACTGAACGCGTTTGGGGGTGTAATCTTATAGGGAAGATTACGATTACAATTGTAAACCACTTATTAATATATAGCAAACAAAAACCCAACAATCTGAAAACGATATCATAACGGAAGCACTCCATAGTTCATGAAATCGATTGTTGAGCTACGTTTATTCTACCCCTATTTGATTGCTGTGTAAATTAAAACCCAACAAACAAATTGTATACTTACGACCGTGTTTGTTGGGCTATTTAATGGTATCACTTGTGCGGGTTGAGGGCAAATTATTTCCTTTTGGCATACAAAACATGCTCACAATCTATAAACATGATGTAAAATGTATGATCAATGATTTTCCCTAAAACTCTTGATTCGTATGGATTATTGTTGGGACATAATCTGAAGATCCAATATCCTTCGTTGCATAAATTTGTACGTTCTTCCCCAAACTTTTCATGTAATTTTAACAACCCGATTTTATCTCTACCACCAAATTTTTTAACGAGTTCGAGCCCTAATCTCTTGCCTAAAGCAGTGGCACTCATAACATCGTGCTGAGATAAGGATGATATTCTGTTAAATAGTATTTTTGCTATCTCGCCCGTGAATGTTGAAGAGTTTAAATTGTAATCATTATTTTTAGTTAAAAATGAAAAATTAAATGACAAGCGTAGCGCGTGTTGATTTTTTTCATATATAGACTGCATTTTCAAGGTTGGCGCTTTAGTCTTATCAGGACTGTTAAATTTGATTTTAGACATTATTCTTTACGCTTCTACAATTTCCGTCTGAAAATAACTCTCTATTGATTTCGGTGAGATAACATCGTTGTGTGATGTTTCCATCCAAGGTGTTTCATGGTGTGTCATATTTCTTAGTTGTGCGGCAGAATAATCTGAATAGTTATCAAAAACAGCATCCAAAACCTCTTTGGCATAAGTATCGCCATCAAGTTTTGAATAATTTGCTCGTTCATTATCAGTTATTTCTTGACCAATAACTTTTTCGCCTTTAAATCTATCAAATATAGATCTAACAACCGGACCGTGTTTCCAATGCAAAATTTCATCATTAAACAACGGCTTGCCGTGAATGGCTAAAAATGTGCCTTGTACATAGTACAAAAGTTTATGTAGTTTCATTTGAGTCATTGGATCAATTCCATCATCTATATCCATTTTGGCTGAATAACGAGTTAGAATCCAATCTGCAACCTGATTTGCTGTGTACATAACCTTTCTCCTTTTTATTCAATCCCCATTATATATCATAATGTTTGTTTTTTACAGTGTTTTATTACTATTAGTATATATATTGTTAATAAAAAACCGCCCAACCAGAAATAATCCAGTCGGGCGGTTTTTATTATATTCAATTTTGTAAGGCGTTAACCTTTGCTTGTGCGTCAGCTAATGCCTGTTGTGCTTTGGCTAACTCATCAGCTTTAGTCAATTCGCTTTGCTGTTGTTCTGTTTGTTCTTTTACCTTAGCTTGTTCAGCCGTCATCTGTGGGTACGTCTGATTCAACTCATTAATCAATACAGCGTATTCTTTTTCAATAGCGTTCTTGATTATTGCTTCATCGGTGTCTGATAACCCTAGCGCTGATAACGCTTGCTTGACGATATCAACGGCACCAGACTTCTTCGCTTCTCCCTCTAGATATTGCGTCACACCTAACTTTTGCATGGCTACGATTGCAGCCTTTGCCAATGGTGATAGAACGTTAATCAAAGTTGTAGCCTTGCTATTACCAGTAATGACTTTACCAATCCAACCACCAATAATTGGAATAGCTGCCAAAGCGATTGCGATAATAACATCTGAAATACTATTTGCTTGCATGTGATCTCCTTATTTGATTGTGGCAAACGACTTCATCATTGAGACTGGCTCACCACCAATTTCAACGTTAATGGTTGTCGCTGTTTGTGAAATAACCTTGTACTTACCGTTCAAAGTAAAGTATTCCATGCGTCCGTTGTTACCTTGAATGTATTGGTTACGTAGCTTATTACCGTATCGGTCAGTCAACGTCATGGCTGAAATAGGAATATAGTTGTTGTAATCAATCACTGGAATACTCATATCAATGTTGACACCGTACATTTTGTTATTGTACTTAGTCCAGTAATCAGCCACGTAGACACCACTAAAGGTTGCATAACGTGTCTTAGCTGATGTGCTTGGTGTGTTCGTTGACCGTGATGGCTTAGAAGCCGTTTGTACAGCTGGCTTATCGTTATCTAATGAACCAACAACCATTACGTTACCATCAACACCAAAATGATTATCTGCATACTGCCAAATCTTCACGTTAGAATAGTTTGGGAAGTATTGCATAGGTGGCGTTGCTTGATGTGCAGTGGTCGAGTACCAAGCTAACCACAAAGCGTTTGGATAACGTGCGTTGATACGGTTCAAATCAATGTTCGCATTCACATAATAAGTACCAGAATAAAGCATTGGCTTATAGCCAGCAGCATAAATAGCGTCCATAAATGTCAAAATAGCGGTTGTGTTGTTAGCCTTGTTATAACCAGCACCTGCTTCATAATCCAGTGCAATGTAACTGCCCTTAGCTAATCCTGCGTTCTGTGCGTCTTGTACAGCTAATTGTGCGTGATAACTCGCTTCACTAACTGAATCACCAAATTCACCCCAGAAATAGCCACCAGTTTGCATACCAACGGCATCAGCGTTATGAATTTGTGCGTAGGCTTTAGGATTCACATAATGGCTACCCTCGCCACCGCCACGTCCGCCTAGCTTAACCATAGTGAAGTTATCACCATAACTCTTAAACTGGCTGAAATAGCTTGTGGTTGTGCCTTGATAACTAGCAACGTCAATACCCAACGTATTGGCTGATACACCTGAAATCGTGGCAACTAAAAAGGCAACTGCTCCAATTGAAGCAATCACCAATCGTTTTAATTTATTCAATTTTCATTCCTCCCATTTATCGTGTTTCCACGTTTCTAGTTTTGTCAATCGGATCTCGTGATTGTCAGTAATTGAATTAAACTTTCGCAATTCAACTTTCAAGCCTGCAATGTCATTTCTTAAACCAAATATTGCGTTGACAATAGTATTTTTCAATACCCACCACAAACCACCCAGAAGAATAGACCCCACACTTAGCCAACCCAACAAATCATGTGGAAATTCCATATTATACCTCCGTTGTTTTCGCCGGAGCATCTGCGATAAGCGCTTGAATTTTCTTCTTAGCTGCTGCTTTGATGTCAGTTTCTGATGATGTCAAACTAATACCGTCTTCTGGCGTCACCTGTAAATTACCATTCAAGCTGTTTGGGAACGTGCCCGCATTAAATGAAACTGATGCGTACTTCAATGTCAACTTACCGCCAACGAAACTAAATTGTAAATCTCCAACTGTCATATTCATGATTATTTCTCCTCTTCTTTAGCTTGATTCTCGTATTGCTCAACAAGTGACTTGTATTGTGCCACTTGCAAAGTCAAGTTAGCATTTGCTCATAAGTCAATAATTCGGAATATTTTTTATCTAGGGCTGAACTGATTAGGCAACTTTTATTTTTGGATTGGCAAGACTGATTCTTTCGTTGTTGAACCAATGAATATACTTGGACACATCTAAAATTAG
>NZ_BMBS01000028.1 GCF_014634805.1 Leuconostoc falkenbergense | reverse complement strand
AACACTCAACTGGCAATCACCACGAAAGGTTTTTCAGCAGTTTGCAGTGTTCGGTTAATTCTTGCAATCTACCTTATATTTAAATTTTCTTTTGATAATAACATTATTTCACAATAACGCGACTATATTATGAAATAAATGTGTCCAAAAAATGCCTTTTTATAAACAAATAAAAATATTACATAATTTATAAATAAAAGTCACCTAATCATCCGTCATTTTTGATAAAAAAATCAATTACTAGCTATAAGTTAGTAATTGATAGATGACATTTCATTGTCTTGTCAATTTTTTTCAGAAATGGTAACACATTTTATTTTAATGCATTGTCGTAATCACGCCTGTCATGCCAAGCAACAAGAAGATCACACCAACGATAATACGGTA
Source organism: Leuconostoc falkenbergense (assembly GCF_014634805.1). GTDB lineage: Bacteria > Bacillota > Bacilli > Lactobacillales > Lactobacillaceae > Leuconostoc > Leuconostoc falkenbergense. Next base: position 26,976 of record NZ_BMBS01000028.1, on the reverse strand, counting down.
GTAACCAAAGGCCTTGAAGTCGTTATTTTTGATGTAATTCATCATAAACTTAATCGCAAACAACGCCACAATCCAAGAAACCACAAAGCCAAATAGCATAACCAAGCCTTGCATACCAGTGAATGAGCCACCTTCATGGAAGAACTTGAACATCTTCAATAGCGTGACACCAAACATCACCGGAATTGATAGGAAAAATGAAAATTCTGCAGCAACAAAGCGTGAAGCACCAAGAATGATGGCACCAAGAATCGTGGCACCTGAACGAGATGTTCCCGGTACTAATGACAAAACTTGGAACAAACCAATGTAGAGCGCTAGCTTAAACGTGATTTGGTTGACGTCTGTAATTAAAGGCGCAATACCCTTTTGACGATTTTCAATCACAATGAAGATCACACCATAAATAATCAACATGGCTGAAACAACCCAGAAATTCAGCAAATGCGCATCCATGAAGTCATTCAGCAATAAACCAAAGACCACAGCGGGCAAGACACCAACTGCCACACGAATCCACAGGCGCCATGTTTGGAACTTTTCACGGTCTGTTTTTTGTGGTGAAAATGGATTCAATTTGTTGAAATAAAGTTGAATCACGGCAAAAATGGCACCCAATTGAATGGCATAATCGAAAAATGGGGTGAAAGACTTCGTCCACACAGCGCCACCGGAGATTTTCATCAGTGTTTCCGCCAAAATAATGTGCCCTGTTGATGATACTGGCAAAAATTCTGTCAGGCCTTCAACGATACCAATAATGATTGATTTAATCAGATCTAGCATGTGTCTAAACGCGTTTCAGACTGCTTATTAACAGTCAACGCTTTTCCTTCCATATTGAGAATAGTTCCATTTTATCATATTTGCTGCTTGCTTTTTCATAAATCACGTGGTATTATATTTATTGTTGTGAAACAGATGATATGGTCAGCTAGCTCAGTTGGTAGAGCAACGGACTCTTAATCCGTGGGTCCAGGGTTCGAGCCCCTGGCTGACCACTATATCAGCTATCAGAATTAATTCTGATAGCTTTTTTTGTGATTAGATGTCAAAAAATATAATGCTGACATCATATTGAGAACCATTGATTTGTTGTTGATACAAACCGTCATATTTTTCGACAATTTGCTTGATATTTTTCAATCCAAACCCCTTTTGCAACCGATCACGTCGACTATCGACTTCATCAACATTAAACGCATTGCTGACCTGAATCAATAATTTTTGATTGACTGCCTTGACCACGAGTGAGACGATTTGTTTGCCTTGACGATGACGCGCAACTGCGGAAAACGCATTATCCAATAAGTTGCCAATCACAATTGCCAAAATATCATTAGGAATGGTTAAAGATTCTGGCACCAAAATTTGACTGTTTAATTGAATGCCTTGTGCTTTAGCTAAATTATTTTTTTCATTGAGCAAATAATTAAGCAAGGTATTACGCGTAAAAAAATGCGTACCCATCGTTAATTCTGACATACCATTTCGAATCAATGTCTTTGCTTGATCATAGTCGCTTTGTTCAATTAATCCCAATAAAACAATGTTTTGGTTGCGTAAATCATGTTTGATTGCTGTAATCTTTTCCCAATTAGCCTTAGTGAGGTTAATAGCCGCAATTTCCCGCTGCAAGATTTCATTTTCACGTTCAATTTGATGTAATTTCAAATAATAGATATTTTGCCCTTGATAAATGACTAGAACAAAAGTATTCAGTACCACAATAATGAGGACAACTAACCAAACTTTTTCAAACGATAAAGCCACTGGATAATAAATGTCACGCATGAAATAAAACAACCCCATCGTTGACATATTGACCATTAAAATTAAGGTGATTTGAACAAACTGATTACGATTTGTGGTTTGGACAAGTGTTGGCTTTAACCAATACTTCAACATCAGCGTCGTGGCTACTACCAATATCAGTTCAATACCTGTACGTCCCCAAGCACTAACAAAATGCAACGATTGCAATAATGGCAGTAATTGATTGAAGATAATATCGCCAATAAACTGACTAGCGTAAAGCCCTGCAACCAAAATGCTCGTCCAAAAACAACTGGCTAACAGATTTGACTTAGCCGGAATCACAACAAACCAACAAAAGCATACAACAATCAACAGTGACAATAGCAAACTAAAGTCCAAATGCCACTGTTTTCCAATTTCATTTGACAATAATGGCACAAACCCTACAGTATTTTGCGCCATTAAAAACCACAAGTAAAACAATAAACTACCCAAAATCCCAAGGGTGACACGCGTTGGACGATAATTGATAAACAAGGATTGCCTAAAAAAAATGGCAACCATCCCTAACATAACAGCCAATAAAGTCAAATTACTGACATAAATTTCTATCATTAATTTCATGACATCATTTCCCTCAAAGCCGCCATAATGGCGATTTTAGCTTGTCTTTGATACTTGCGACTAATTGGAATTATGGTCTCATCGTTTAGAAGTAATGATTGATTTTTCAGATGCTTAACTGCATTGACATTTACAATAAAGGATTGATGAACCTGAACGAAACGATGATCTAATTTAGCTAGTACATCAGCAGTAGTCATCGATGTTTCATAGATTTGGTGTCTTGTATGAATCAAAACTGTATGACGATTTTTTTCAAAATATCTAATTTCTGTTAAATCCAAACTATGTGACGTACGATTGAAAGTGAAAGTGAATCGTCGACTTTGTAACCCTAAATAGTTGGTTAAGCGTTTCAACGATTGATTCATTTTTTCTTGTGTCAGCGGTTTGATTAAATAATCAAATGTGTGTAAAGCAAAAACATCTTCCATGTATTCCTTATAGCTGGTCACAAAAATAATAGGATTAGCGTTACCAAAATCCCTGATTTGACCTGCTAACACAACACCGGACATCTCCGGCATTTCAATGTCAAGTATGAAAAAGTCATAATAGTTATCAGTTAATGAAGCTAATAATCGCAAAGGATTAGTAAAAACATCAACATCAAATCGCTTCATATCATAGTTGCGTAACAGTGTGTCAACTTGATTAGCCAATACGAGTGAATCATCACAAATTGCAACCTTCATAGATACCTCATTTTTTGTTATATACTAGCGCAATATCTAAAATATAATTTATTCTTTCATGTTATATATTAACAAGTAAAAACCGCCTTGTACACTAGGCGGCCATTAGATGGATAAGTTTATTGTTAATTAATTTCGTAATACGAACCACTGACTGGGTCTAGCGTTGAAAAATAACCATTCAAATTACCACTATTTGTGCTGGGATAGTAATGAAACTTGCCGTCGGGATTAACAGCATAAGATGCTACCTTAGCTGTGTTACGTCGCGTAATAAAATTAAAGGAATCACCGTTTACACGAACACCAAAGCTTGGGTTAGCCACATAATCTTTGAAATTAAAGTAGTACCCACTATACCGCCACCCTGAACCAGAAAAAGGGTCTGATTTATAAGTGCTGCCTGTTAATGTTTTAGCTTCTGTTGGAATTGAGGTTCCCAACAATAAATTATCTGGTTTAAAATTTAATTTTGTTTTTGTATTATGCACCGGCTTCTTGGTATTCTCAGCTACCACTTGTCGAGCCGCTTTATCAATTTCCGGCGTCACTTGTGAAGTTGGTAATCCTAATTTGCGTTGTGCTTGACTAACCGTTTCAAAGTAAAGATCTGCCTCACTTTTAGTCATATCACGCCCCAATTCTTCACTAAAAATTACGCCTGTATCTGCATTAACATTGGCTTTCATTTGCTCAATACTGGCTGCATGTGGATGTACGGTTACCACACACATCCCTATTCCCAATGTAGCAATACTCAGTAATAATGATTTTTTAATCATTGTCTTATCCTCCTTTTTTTGAACCACTGGGTCAACTACTTGCTAACCTTGCTTGGTACAAAATTAAGTATATCGACTCATAAACATAATATTGATAAACCAGCACAATTGACCATTTTAAACACACACTTGACCGACAAACACACAATTTTTGTCAAAAAAAAAAAGCCTTTCGGCTCAATCTTCAACGGCATAATCATTGACATGTAAGGAATCGAGAAAGTCATTTGCGTCTTCTTTTGAAATGATGCCCTTTTCAATATTACCAGCAACAATTTTCTTAATCTCTTGACGAACTTGATTTTTCGTCCCGTCAGCGACGATAATCACCGTACGCTTCAAATCATCATGCCAGGTAACGTTGACTGGCCCCCAAGTATCCAAGTGCTGATCAATTACCCATTGCTTAACGTGTGATTGTGTCAATGCCATATTTTAATTTCTCCTGCAATTATTTAACAGCTATATTATAGCTCAAAAACAATAATATCACATTGATTTTGTTTAAATTTTTAGAGTGAAATAAAGATACTGGCATACATCAAGCCAGCGCCACCGAGTACAAATAGATGCCAGTAGACATGCCCCATAGGAATCTTAGGAATTAGATAAAAAATTGTCCCCGCAGAATAGGTTAAGCCGCCAGCCAAAAGCAACCAGAAGGCTGTGTGTGACAATACGCCCCACAAGATTGGCATTGCCAAAATAATCAGCCACCCCATCACAAGGTAAATGACCACCGACACCCATGGCCAGCGTCCGACAAAGAATAAGTCATAGACAAAGCCGGCAATCGTCATTGCCAAAATAGCACCCCAGATACTCCAGCCGACCCATCCTTTGATTAGTAGCCAAGTGTACGGCGTATAGCTACCTAAAATCACTAGATAAATACCCGCATGGTCGAAAAATTGAAATATTTTGGCCGCACGCGTGAATACCAACGAATGAAACAAAGTTGATGCAAGCAAAAACAAGCCAACTGTGGCGATATATATGATTATCGCTGTCAACTCGAAAGCAGACACTGGTCGTTGCAAGACATGAAATAGCAATGCGATGCCAGCAATCACGGCCAAAATAAATCCTAAACCGTGTGTTACAGCGTTTAATACCTCGTAAACAATCAGGTAACGTTTTGAACGTTGCATTAGTAACCCCCGTAAATAATTATGTGATTTAATTATACAACAAAACCGAGCCATTTTTAGAACGACTCGGTTGATTAACAGTTGACAAAACTGTCACTTTTTAATTTAAGATAGCCACTGCAATCGTGAGGTAAGTCGCAAACATAATCCACGCCAAGTACGGATACATCAAGTAACTCGCCCACAATTGATTGCGCCTGAAAGAGACAATGCAGGCAATCACTAGGACATCTAAAACCAGAATAATCGGTACACCAATCCAGTAAAGATTACCACCAAAAAACACAATACTCCAAATAAAATTAACAAAAAGTTGTAACCCAAATAACACCAAATTAGTCTTTTTGGCTGCTGCATGATGCTGACTAACTAATAATAAATAAGCAGCCACACCAATCAACAGATATAAAATGGGCCAAACAATCCCAAAAACGAAATCTGGCGGTGAAAGTGGTGGCTGTACTAACTGATTATAAATTTTCTTAATGTCACCCGCTAAAAAAGCCGATAATCCACCAATTGACTCCACCACAACAACCATTCCAACTAATAGGGCGACATGCTGCCACTTTTTTATTACCATCGTGATTTCCTCTACTTTCAGTGTAACGCATCAATACCATTTACAGCACTAAAACACTCAAAAAGCATTGTCATCAAGATGACAATGCTTTCTATTTTTGTTCTAAGTTAAATTAAATCTTCCCAATCATGTGCCCAGAGAACGCCCATAGCGCCGTCACCTGTGTGAACACCAATAAACGCACCCAACACCCCACGTTCAAATTTGACAGTGGGATACTCAGCCTGCAAATCTTTGAGCCACTTATCACCTAATTTGGCGTCGTTACCATCGACTACAATGGCACGCACGGGATAATCGACTTCGGCTAATGATTGACGTAGCGTTTCTTTAATTTCTTTCAACGCCCCGCTCATTTTTCTGGCCTTACCAACAGCACCAATCTTACCTTCATCTTGCACGTCCATTGATAATATCGGCTTAATATTGAGCAAACCGCCCACTAAGGCTGCACCACGTGACAAACGCCCTGTCCGTTGCAAATGTGAAATGTCATTCACCACAAAACGGACCACAATCGACTCACGCAATTTCTCAAGCGCTACCATGATTTCATCTAATGTCTTACCTTTTTCAGCCATAGCAGCGGCCATTAATGCCTGCATACCAGCACCCATGACAGCAATTTTAGAATCCCATGCGCGTACATCAGACATGCCTTCATAACTATCAGCGACTGCTGCAGCTGTTTGATAAGTGCCTGAAATACCTGATGATAATGTGACCAACAAAGCCTGATCGTAACCTGATGCCTTGGCTAAATTCAAAGCTTCTTCCCAATCGCCGGGTGCTGGTTGAGAAGTCGAAGCAATTTGCTTCTTATCTTTCATCATCTTAACGAGCTCACCAAGATCATGAATATCAACACTTTCTTTGTAGACCTCATCACCAAAAATAATGGGATCATTGACCTGAAAAATATGATAACGATTGCGCGTTACCACTGGCATCGCTGATGATGAATCAATAATAACTGCTATTTTACTCATTTGTTCTCTCCATATTTACAAAAAGGTGGCTAAAGCAAATCCCAAGCCAAAGATGACCAAACCGCCAACCAACTGGATTAATAGATATAATAGTTGCTGCAAGGTGGCATGTTGTTCACTTTGGGTCATCATCGTACTAAATGTCGTCAATCCGCCTAGTACACCGGTTGACCAAAAATGATGCAAGGCATTGGTAGCGCCTGTTGCCATTAGTATCCCCATAAAAAAAGCACCAACCATATTAACCGCAAAAATAGCTGTGAGGTACTGTGGTTTAGTCGACCAAAAAGTGACCGTTAAGTATCGCAACATTGTACCTAATCCTGCACCAATCGCAACAATTAGTAATGTCATGAACGCACCTCGCTCACTTTACGACCAAACTTTTGACCGATTTTGACCATAATTAACCCACCACCTATTGTTAAGACAACATAGATTATGGCAGTTGTCAGGCTAATTAGAGCCTGCTGGTTAACTTGTAAAATCATCGTACTAAAAGTTGTAAAGCCGCCGATTACCCCTGTACCAATAAAAGTTTGCCAAGGTTGTAAGCGACTTTCACGATTCGCAAGATAAGCGCCAAGTGATGCAAGCAAAAACGTTCCTACCCAATTAATCAGCATTGTCATTACCGGCATAGCACCAATGATTGGCACTAATCCCAACAAATACCGTACGCTACCACCAATGGCACCGCCGATACCAACCCCTATCAATTCAGTTAAGAATCTACTCTGTTTTTGCATACCCTCTATTTTAACAAATCGACTTTTGATAAGCCAGATATCTGTCTGTCCCTTCTGACAAATGTTCTTCATCTATATTACACCAGTACAGCCTATTTACAAGCGATTGACATCTCATTCGCCTAGTCCATCATGACTGCTGCAATCAGTTTCTCATTTCACGATTATCAAGGGACTCGTGTTAAAATAGTAATTGTAATATATTTAAGGAGATTATCATGAAAAAAAGCACCGTGTATGTCGTGATACTAGCATTAGTTTTGATGTTTGTCTCATTGATTAGTTGGATTATGAAGCAATCTACATTTGCTATTTTGACTTCTAACTTAGGATTATTGATTCTAGCTATTTCATATATTTGGGACAATCGCAACAATATGCTGAAATAATCGTGAGGTAAGCCGATGATTGAAAAGAAACAAAAGATTGTCATTGTGGGTGGTACTGGTTTCGTTGGTCAGGGTTTAATTAAATATTTGTCGTCCGAATTATTTGAGGTGCACAGCATTTCACGCCATCCATTCAATGGCAAACCAGGCGATCAGACACACTATCACGCAATTGCGCTAAGTGATAGTGAACAATTGCGTCCTATTGTGAGTGATGCGGATTGGGTAATTGACGCTGTTGGTATTCTGTTACCCAACCCATTAAAAAATCAAACCTACCAAAACAGCAGTTATGAACCAGCTCATCAACTGATTCATTTATTAGCGCAGGAAATCAAACCAAAGTTTCTTTTCATATCAGCAAACGCTGGACCATTCTTTATGCGACCTTACTTAAAAGCCAAACTAGCCGTTGAGCGCGAAATGGCTCAGGCGCTACCTGGTCGCGCTTTTGCAGTTTACCCCGGTATTATTTTTGATCCCGCGCGACAAAGTTCATATTGGCCAGGTGTGACCTTGACCCATCTGAAAAGTATTGCCTACTTCAATAAGTTTCGACCAGTTGCCAGATCTGAATTTGCCAAAGAAGTGGCCGGTATTTTAACCGGCAAACCTAGCCCTTTGTTGCGTCGTACTGTGAATAAAATATAAGATTTTGTTAGTTTATACACAGCCCTTAACGCGACAAACCACTACTGTTTGTATTATCACACAACAGATTTAATAATTATCTTAACAATGTGCTTGACAACTCATCAAATTCTTAGTATCCTTATTCCATAAACAACTCGGAGATAAATCATGCAAAAAGTTTCAGCACAATTTAGTAACGCTTGGTGGCGTCGGTAAATCAGCTTTTCGGTAACGGACAAGCTGAGACAATCAGTTTTGTCCATACCGACGACTTTTGCATTACTTTGAGTCTGTATGGCAATCAACACGCCATGCAGACTTTTCTTTTGACCTTGGAAAGCTTTGTGTGGCTTCCCAAGGTCATTTTTTTATGAAGAGAACAGTTATGGAGATTATATTATGAACAAACGTTTAGCAGCAGTTATCATCGTCATTGTCGCATTTTTGGGTGTCGCATTTTTCCAAACATCCAAGCCTCAAACCGCCAAAAAGCAGTACATACCAACGGTCGGCATTCTACAACTAGTAACCCATCCTGCACTAGATCAAATCCACAAAGGTGTCGTCGCTGGTTTGGCTCATGAAGGTTACACCAAAGGCAAAATCAAAATTGATTATCAAAATGCGCAAGCAGATCAGTCTAACTTGAAGACCATGTCACAGAAATTTGCTAACGAGAATGCTGATTTAACAGTTGGTATCGCTTCTCCTGCCGCCTTATCGTTAGCTAAAACAGCTGACGGACAAACACCTGTTATTTTGGCCGGTATTACTGACCCTGTCGGAGGAGGCTTAGTCAAATCAACACAACGCCCAGGTAAAAATATTACTGGTACATCAGGTGATTCACCTCTTCAACAGCATTTAGATGTGATTAAAGAAGTTGTCCCATCTGCCAAAAAGCTTGGCATTATCTACACAACTTCTGATCACGGTGGCGAATATAATGCCAAAAAAATGGCAACTTTAGCTAAGAGCCAAGGCTATGACGTTAAAATGTATACGATTGCCACAACCAACGATATGCAACAAATTGCTGAAACAATGGCCGGTCAAGTCGATGTTGTCTACGCCCCACAAGATAACGGTGTTGCTTCAGCCATGAAAACTCTAATTAATGTCACAAACCAAGAAAAGATTCCAGTCATCCCCGCAGTCGATACAATGGTTAAAGACGGTGGTTTAGCCACTATCTCAGTGAGCCAATATGACATCGGCTACCAAGCAGGCATCATGGCTGCTAAGGTTTTGAAAGGCAAAAACCCTGCCACATACCCTGTCAAAACAATCACTAAGGGTGTGCCAGTAGTCAATGAAAAACAAGCTAAATTATTGGGTATCACATTACCACAATCACTCGTCAAAGACGCTGAAAGTAAAGGAGAAGTAATCAAATGAGTATTATCGTTTCAAGCATTGGTCAAGGACTACTTTGGGCCGTATTAGGGGTCGCGCTATTTCTCACATTTCGTATCTTAAATTTTCCTGATATGACTGTCGAAGGCTCATTTCCATTGGGTGCAGCGACTGCTGTGGCTATGATTGCCCACGGCGTGAATCCCTATTTGGCAACTATTAGCGCTTTTATTGTTGGCGCAATTGCCGGTTTAATCACTGGTCTACTTTACACAAAAGGAAAAATTCCTATCTTGTTAGCTGGTATCTTGGTTATGACAGCCTCGTTATCCATCAATTTACGCATTATGGGGTCAGCTAATATTTCATTGCTCAACCAAAAGTCACTCTTTTCGGCCGCTTTCTTACGGCACCTGCCTAAATATTTTGACTCTGTATTAGTTGGATTCGTCATCATTGTAATTATCACTATCGCACTGATTTTCTTCCTCCAAACTGAACTCGGACAAGCTTTCATTGCCACTGGCGATAACCCTAATATGGCGCAATCAATTGGTATCAAAACTGATCGGATGACCATCATGGGACTGATGTTATCCAATGGTTTAATCGCTTTTGGCGGGGCTGTCATTGCTCAAAATAATGGCTACGCCGACATTAATATGGGCATTGGTATTATTGTCATTGCCCTAGCCTCAATCATTATTGGTGAAGTTGTCTTTGGCGAATTAACATTAAATGAACGACTTGTTGCCGTGATTGTTGGTTCGATTTTATATCGTTTGGTCTTGCTGGCTGTCTTGCAACTTGGCTTTAGCACTAACGATTTGAACTTAATTTCTGCCTTTGTATTGGCTTTGGCTATGATGTTACCACAAATTCGCCACGCACTGAAATTAGACACTATGCTTAAAAAAGGAGTTGCCCCTCATGACTGAACCTGTTTTTTCACTTAAAAATGTCGTTGTGACTGTCGGTGAGAATACCGAAATTCTCAAATCACTCAACCTTGATATTTTTGACGGTGACTTCATTACTGTTTTGGGCACCAACGGTGCTGGAAAATCAACCCTTTTCAACGCAATCGCTGGTAATTTGCCAATTAGTACGGGTCAAATTTTGCACCATAATCACAACATTGCCAACGAATCTGCCGTAACACGCACCAACTATATCGCTCGTGTTTTTCAAGATCCGAAGATGGGTACAGCGCCTCGGATGACTGTTGCCGAAAATTTATTGCTCGCTGAAAAACGAGGTGCTAAGCGTCGTCTGCGTAGTCGAGGTTTGACAAAAGAAAAGCTCAATGAGTACGCCACAATTACAAAAACGATGGGTAATAACTTAGATACACGGCTACAAACAGCCACCGGTGATTTATCCGGTGGTCAGCGACAAGCTTTAAGCTTCTTGATGGCGACACGCGTCAAACCAGAGCTACTTTTACTAGATGAACATACGGCAGCGCTCGATCCAAAAACGTCAGAACAACTGATGTTAGCCACCAATCAGCAGGTGACGGACAATCATTTAACCGCTTTGATGATTACTCATAATTTGGCAGACGCCTTACAATATGGTAATCGCCTCATCATTTTAAATGCAGGCCAAATTGTCCTTGATGTTCGTGACGAAGATAAAAAAATGCTCACCGAAGAACAAATTCTAAAGTATTTTATTGCCTAACTAATTAAATGTGATATTAGCAATGAAATTTTAACTTATTAAGTGTATAATTTAATTCATATTTAATGAAAATGAACAGGTGGGGTTTTTATGCGTAAAGTAGGAATAGTTGGTATCGGTCACGTGGGCGCAACCGTCGCACATTTGATTGTGTCACAAGGTTTAGCTGATGAACTAGTGCTGATTGACAAGAAACCAGAGAAAGTGGCCTCTGAGGCATTAGACTTCAGCGACGCAGCAAGTCTTTTGGATAAACACATTGATGTGCATGTTGGTGATTACCCTGATTTAGCAGATGCAGATGTTGTCATCAGCGCACTTGGTCACATTCATCTCATCAAACCAGATGGTGATCGCTTTGGTGAACTCAAGGCAAACTTGCCAATGGCCAAGCAGGTTGGTGCTGACTTGAAAGCAGTCGGTTTTAATGGTGTATTGTTAGCCATTAGTAATCCTGTTGATGTCATTACTGGTATCTACCAGCAAGCTACCGGTTTGCCAAGTGCACAAGTTATCGGGACAGGAACTTACCTTGACACAGCGCGACTCAAGCGCGTCTTTGGCGAAGCGCTAGGTGTCGACCCGCGTAGTGTCAACGGCTATGTATTAGGTGAACACGGCGCCTCTCAGTTTGCCGCTTGGTCAACAGTTAATGTTATGGGTCAAAATGTCCGTACATGGGCAGCAGAAAAATCACTTGATTTGGATAAATTAGAAAATGACGCTCGTGTCGGTGGCTTCACTGTTCATTCTGGTAAAGGCTATACGAATTTTGCCATTGCCCACGCCGCCGTCTCATTGCTACAAATTATTTTGTCTGATGCACGAAAAGAAGCGATTGTTTCTCACTATAACGAGGATTTTGATGGCTATATTTCATCCCCAGCGATTATTGGTCGCGGCGGTGTTGTCGCTAACTTCGATTTGCCACTAACTGCTGAGGAGCAAGACAAGTTGGCAGCCAGCGCTAAAGCTATTCAAACCAAAACAGCAGACTATTCTTAAATCATAAACCCTTCTCACGAAGGGTTTTTTGCATCAAAAAAACATGCCATTTTGACATGTTTTGAAGTGTATTAAGCTGCTTTAATATAATTAACACCATCTGCTTTTGGCGCTCGTGTCTTACCAAAGAAGAAGACAAGCACGACAATTGTCAGTACGTAAGGTGCAATTTGTAACCAAATTGACGGAACATTTTTCAAGCCCGGCAATTGTGCACCCACAACTGCAAGTGACTGTGATAATCCGAAAAACAATGAAGCGCCCATGGCACCTAATGGATTCCATCGGCCAAATATCATGGCCGCCATAGCCACGAATCCTTGTCCCACGATAGTGCCGACACTGTAATTAAGTGAAATTGACTGAGCAACTACTGCACCACCAACACCACCTAAAACACCTGAAATCATCACACCAGAATATCGTAGACGAGCAACATTTAGACCTAGCGTGTCAGCTGCTTGTGGATTTTCACCTACTGAACGCAAGCGCAAGCCAAATTTTGTTTTGAAAATGATATACCATGATAGAACAGCCACGATGATTGCTAACCATGCTGGGGCTGATGTTTTTTCAAAAAAGATTGGTCCAATGAACGGAATTTTATCTAAAACAGGTACATTAGCATAACCAAAGTCTTGTGAAATAGGTTCGGTTTGTCCTTTGCCATAGATTACTTTAATCAAAAAGACACCCAACGCTGGCGCCATCAAATTAATAACAGTACCAGAAATAATGTGATCAGCTCGTAAAGTGACTGTCGCTACTGCATGTAAGAGTGAGAAGACTAACCCAACAATTGCACCAGCAACCAGACCAAGCCAAGGGGTCAACGTGCCAAAAGTATTTGCAAACGTAAGATTGAACACAACGGACGCAAACGCACCCATACCCATGATACCTTCCAAACCAACGTTGACCACACCACTACGTTCCGAAAATGTGCCACCAATTGATGTAAATATCAGTGGTGCTGAATAAACCAATGTACTTGATACAACTAATGTAAGAATCGCTACTAATGACATGTTTATTCACCACCTTTCACTTGTTTGCTAGCAACTTTGGCCGACTTTTTAGCAGCGCCTTGAGCTGCTGCTTTTTCATCCATAGCTTTAATGCGCTTTTGAATCAGACGGATTAAGTAGTTCGCGCCAACGAAGAAAATAATTGAGGCAATCACAATATCTACTAATTCAAATGGCACACCTGAACTCATTGGCATACCCAAGCCACCAATTTTGAGCACTGAGAATAGCGCAGCAGCACCCAAGATGCCCAAATATGAACCACCACCCAACAATGCAACGGCCATACCATCAAATCCGATAGATGGTGAGCTATTTTGCGTAAAGAAGTTGAGATAGTTGCCTAGCCCTTCGATTGTACCAGCTAAACCAGCTAAACCACCAGAAATTGCCATCGCAACAACTGCTGTTCTTTTTGCCGAAACACCAGCGTATTTAGCAGCGTCAGCATTCAAACCAACAGCGGTAATTTCAAAACCTAATGTTGTCTTTTTCATGACAAACCAAACCACCACTATCATAATTAAAGCAATGAAGATTCCAGTCGAAACGCTTGAACCTTGTGTCAAATCTGTCAGCCATTTTAATTGAAGAGAGGCATTATGCCCAACTTGTTTCGTCGTTTCAGCAGATTCTTTGATGCTTTTTGCCATCGTATTTTGCAAAATATTGTTACCCAAGAAGAGCAAGATATAGTTCATCATGATTGTGACAATCACTTCACTAGCACCAAACTGTGCACGTAACCAACCCGGAATTAACCCAGCAACGGCACCCAAAGCAGTACCTAAAATTAACGCACTAGGAATCATCACAAAGGCTGGCATATCAGGGAAACTCAACGCATACCATACAGCGCCTACCCAACCAGCCAATGCTTGCCCAGATAAACCAATGTTGAAGAATCCCGCCGTTGATGCAACCGTGAAACCCAAGGCAGTCAATATCAACGGTGTCATTTGCGTCAGGACACCACCAATGTCTTGCATTGACCCAAACGCCGAACTAATTAAAGCAATATAACCTGAAATAGGATTATAACCGAACACTAGCATAATGATAGCGCCGACAATCAACCCAAATAATACAGAAAACAGTGCAACTGAAAAATTATTTTTTTGCACCACCATTAGACTGTCACCTCTTCTTTCAACGCTTCACGCGCGGCTTCCAAACTCATGCCAGTCATCAACAAACCTAATTCTTGTTTATTTGTCTCTTTGGCGTCTACAATACCAACAATTTTACCAGCATTAATGACAGCAATCCGGTCTGACAAATTTAATATTTCATCTAATTCAAAACTCACTACCAGCACCGCTTTCCCAGCAGTACGTTGATCAATGAGTCGACGATGAATATATTCAATCGCGCCAACATCCAAACCACGCGTCGGCTGAGCTGCGATAATCAAGTCATTATCACGGTCTAATTCTCGCGCAACAACAGCTTTTTGCTGATTACCACCCGACATTGAACCTGCTGTAACATGAATACTTGCTGCACGAACATCAAATTCTTTGACTAATTTGTTAGCCAACTTATCCATTTCTGCTGGCTGTAAGACACCTGATTTAGAAATTGGCTGCTTGTAGTAAGTTTGCAATGACAGATTTTCTGACAAAGTCATGTCAACTTCCATGCCAAAACGTAAGCGGTCTTCCGGTATATGACCAACGCCTGATTCCGTGATTTGACGCGGCTTTTTGTTTGTCACGTCCTTACCATTCAATGTGATATGACCAGACTTAACTTTGGTTAGCCCTGTAATCCCTTGAATTAATTCAGTTTGACCGTTACCATCAATACCTGCCAAACCAACAATTTCACCAGCTTTAACTTCAAGACTGAAGTCTTTTACAGCGTCAACGCCACGTGCATCATCTACTTCAATATTGTCAATCGACAACACTGTTTGTTTTGGTTGCGCAGGTTCTTTCTCCGTTTTGAAGCTCACTTCACGTCCAACCATCAAATCAGCTAATTGTTGTGATGAAACACCAGCAACAGGGAATGTCTTGATAGACTTACCAGCACGGATAACCGTTACGCGGTCTGCGGCAGCTCGAATTTCGTCCAGCTTGTGGGTGATTAAAATAATTGATTTGCCCTCTTTGGCTAAATTGTGCATAATGGCAATCAATTCATCAATTTCTTGCGGTGTCAAAACCGCCGTAGGTTCATCAAAAATCAAAATATCAGCATCACGATACAAGGTCTTTAAAATCTCAACACGCTGTTGTTGTCCCACAGATATATCTGAGATTTTCGCCATTGGATTAACTGCCAACCCATATTGGTCTGACAAACTTTGGATTTTTTTAGCCGCCGTTTTGGTATCTAATGAGAGTCCTTTTGTAATTTCTGATCCTAAAACAATGTTCTCCGTCACTGTAAAAGCATCTATCAACATAAAATGTTGGTGAACCATACCAATGCCTAACGAATCTGACTTTGAGGGCGAATCTACCACTACTGGTTGCCCATTAATTAAAATGTCCCCACTAGTTGGTTGCAACAACCCTGTTAAAATATTCATTAATGTCGATTTGCCGGCACCGTTCTCACCAAGTAACGCGTGAATTTCACCTTGTTGGACTTGTAAATTGATGTCATCATTGGCAGCAAAATCGCCAAACTTTTTGACGATGTGTCGCATTTCAATGACTGGTGTTGATTCGGTCATATATCATCCACTTCTTTCTATTCATTTCATTTGTAAAAATTCCGCGGACAAATGCTGTTCGCGGAAATTCCTTAAAGAATATTATACCATGTTCTATAAACACATATATTTCATTATTTTTACCTATTGCTAAACGCTTTTCAATCGTGAAAATGGCAATAAAATGACTCAATATATTCACCCATACCAACTAATAAACCCTCATCAACCTTATTAGATGCGTTATAATAAGAGCATGTCTAGAAAAATCGACCTGCCCTCCGCTGCGGAAATGCGGAAATTTCATGATTATTCACAGCGACGTTTCTTTTGGTCGCGTATTTCAATGCCGCAACGACTGTCGTTAGGTTTTTTAACCGTGATTACAGTGGGTGCACTATTATTGATGCTACCCATCAGTTATGTTGGTGGTCGTGATCATACATTTATGGATGCGTTATTCACCGCCACATCTGCTGCATCTGTTACTGGCCTTACCGTTGTTGATACAGCAACTCATTGGACTACTTTCGGTCAAACCATTATCATGATTTTAATCGAAATTGGTGCGCTGGGATTTATGTCTTTTTCAGTATTACTGTTTACGGCAACTCGTCGACAGATGGACTTACGCAGTAAAATGATGGTGCAAGAAGTCTATAATTTACAAAGTTTATATGACACACGTGCCGTCTTTGGCTATGTGATTAAACTTTCGATTGCGATTCAACTCATTGGCACTATTTTATTAGCACCCTTTTTTATTCATGATTTTGGCTGGGGCCGTGGTGCTTTTTATGCGATCTTCCATGCCATTTCTGCTTTTGGTAATTCGGGTTTTTCTATTTTGCCAAAAAACACCGCCGAATATGTCAACCAACCCTTTGTGTTAGCGATTATTGCTGCCTTAGTCATTGCTGGTTCGTTAGGATTTTTGGTTTGGCGTGACGTGTTGCTGTATCAAAAAACGCATCGTCTAACACTTCATTCAAAGTTAGCTTTGGTCATGACCGGCGTTTTAATCATTGGTGGTTGGCTTTTGTTCGAATTAACTGAACGCAACTTAGCGTTTGCCAGTGGCTTGTCCCCCGTCATGCGCGTTTTTGATACGCTATTTATGTCTATTTCGTATCGTACCGCCGGATTTACACAGTTTGATGTCGGTGGTCTTGGGTCCGCCACTATTCTATTGACAATGATGTTAATGTATATTGGTGGTACGCCGGGATCAACCGCCGGTGGTATTAAGACAACAACGTTGGGTGTCTTAATTTTACAAACCCATGCTGCTTTACGTGGCAAAAAAGATGTCACATTTGCTCATCGGCGCTTGACCCAAGAAAATATCATGCGCGCTTTGTTATTAGTTTGTGTCTCACTTGTTTTTCTTGGTATTCTGTCGTTTATGTTGATGCTCACACAGAGTCATGCTGCCAACCACGGTCTGGAATACGTTATTTTTGAGGTAGTCAGTGCCTTTGCCACTGCTGGTTTGACACTCGGTCTCACGCCACATTTGACGACTTTTGGGCAATTGGTCATCATGTTAGCAATGTTCATTGGTCGTGTTGGTATTTATACCGTTATGTTCTCAATTTTGAATGTTCACGACGAAGCCGCACCGTATCGCTATCCCGAAGAATCAGTCATTATCGGATAAAAAATTTGAGGTAAATTATGAAACAAACTTACGCTATTATTGGACTTGGTCGATTCGGCGGTGCCCTGCTGCAAACACTAGTCGCTAACGGTCAGGATGTGATGGGTATTGA
This sequence comes from Leuconostoc falkenbergense, assembly GCF_014634805.1. Classification (GTDB taxonomy): domain Bacteria; phylum Bacillota; class Bacilli; order Lactobacillales; family Lactobacillaceae; genus Leuconostoc; species Leuconostoc falkenbergense. The sequence goes on along the minus strand of NZ_BMBS01000028.1, from coordinate 9,111 downwards.
CATTAATGAAGAAAATGTCAATGATTATCGTGATATTGCCACACAAGTGGTTGTCGCAGATGCACAAGAAGATGATGTCTTACGAAAACTTGATATTGCAAGCTTTGATCACGTTATCATTGCCATTGGTCATAACATGCAAGCCAGCATTCTAGCTACCATCAACGCCAAAGATTTAGGCGCCAAAAATGTTATCGCCAAAGCGGAAAATCATACCCATTTGCGTGTACTCACAAAAATAGGTGCTGATGTCGTTGTGCAACCTGAACGCGAAATGGGCGAACGAGTGGCACGCAAACTATTAGCGCCCAACATGTTAAACTTTATAGAGTTATCTGATGACTATTCAATGGCAGAAATACAAATTGTCAATCCTGTGTTTTACGGTCGTTCTATTAAAGACCTCAACATCCGCAAGAAATTTGGTCTGAATGTGATTGCCGTTCGGCATGATAATGAAGTCATTGTCGCCCCAGAAGCCAGTTACACCTTACAAGAAAAAGACATTGTATCAGTAGTCGGTCCTAAAGATATGGTTGATGACTTCGACCAAATTACTAACCAAATTAATTAAATACCTTCATCTAATTGATTGATTTTGTCAAACACGGCAAACAAATTATCCATTTCGGTTAAGCGATATTTTTTTGAATTACGATCAAAAATAATTTCAGATTTAACTGGTTCACCAATTTGTAAGTCATGCAAAAAAGTACGTATTTCAGAAATGTCGCGTTGCACTGTCTTGCGTCCAACAAAAAACATGTCTTCGATTTCTTCTATTGAAAGCTCGCGATGACTAATAAGTGATGAATATAAGCGTAAGATGCGTTGTTTGTCATTAAAAATTGTTTTCCGTGCTGCCATGATTTTCCCCGATTCAAAAACTAGTTTTATTGTATCAAATAAAACGTTTGTTCGCTATTCCAGTCTCATGACAAAAACAACCATTCCCATCTTAGATAAGCATGTTCCCTGCATTGTCAGGAGAAAGGACATATCATGTCTTTATTCGATATTTTCAAAAAAAAGCCCACTGAAAAAAAACTTGATCAAACACCTGAACCCGAACCACAAGCGCCTAAAACATGGCGCAATACTAGCGATGCAAATGAATTTTTTGAGGGGTATCAAGCAGCCATTGTGGCACTTGAGTCCGAAGGTAAATCAGCATCAGCCGAAACATTGCGCGCAGACAAAACCCAACTTCAACTGAATTTTATCGACCGCTTTGAAGTTGAAACACAACGTCAAATTACCAAAATCACTGACCTAGATGAGCGGACTGATGCCATCATTAAAGCGATTGCAACTGTCCGCGCATATAACGCGGACATGCCAATTCAAGTCCGAACACGTCTCGCACAAGCCAAAAGAAATTTGATTGGAGAAACAAAATGAAACTTAACGTTACATTAGAAAATCAATTGCTACCCGATATTTATGCTAAATATGCCCCAGATAATTATCGTACCAACGGCATGCCCACTGTCAACTTTCCAGTCAATATTAGTGACATCCCCACGGGCACCATATCATTATCAGTGAGTTTGATTGATTACGACGCCGTCCCTGTGACTGGTTTCCCTTGGATTCACTGGTTAGCTGCTAACTTACCCGTCGCCAATATTCCAGAAAATTTGCGCGCAACCGGAACAGCCACTTTTGGTACAAATTCTACTTGGCACAATGTCCAAAAAATGGGTGAAACAGCTAATCCTGATATCAACCAAGCTTATATTGGCCCAATGCCACCCGACAAAACACACCAATATACTTTAACTGTGTTTGCCTTAGACACAAAATTATATTTACAAGACGGATTCTTTCTGAATGAGCTGCGTAACAAAAGCCAGAATCACGTCCTTGCAACAGCAATCCTTGATTTACCCGCACGAGCCTAGCACTTCTTCGGAAGTGTTTTTTTATGCACATATTTAGCAGTTATTCACGTTTATTTTGCATATATATTGCATTAAAATTCATTTTGAATTAATATTTAATCATCAAATGAGATAGGAGATTTGCAATGTTAACCCAAAAAATTAAAGCTGCAATTGTTGGCATTACCGGATATGCTGGGCTTGAATTGCTTCGTCTTCTGTATTCTCATCCCTTTATTGAGGTATCTGTCATTACTAACACTCAACCAGATGGTCATGACATTAGTGAACAATTCCCACATTTATCCGGAATGTATAATTTGTCACCCGAACCGTTTGACGCTTTGCATATTATGCAGAAAACCGATATTGTTTTTTTTGCGACATCAAGTGGTATCAGTAAGGATATCGCTGAACCATTTATCCTTGCTGACTTTCCAGTGATTGATTTGTCTGGTGATTTCCGTCTCACTGCTGATGATTATCAAAAATGGTATCACAAAACACCTGCGACACCAGCATTATTAGCAAAGAGTCAGTACAGTTTAGCTGATTTTTATGATGACGAAACGACAAGCTACATTGCCAACCCCGGTTGTTATGCAACAGCGACGCTGTTAGCATTAGCGCCACTAGCCCAACATCATTTACTCGACCAAAATAATATTGTGATTGATGCCAAAAGCGGTTTGTCGGGTGCTGGCAAATCATTAAGCACCACCAGCCATTTTGTTAATGTCAGCGATAATTTCACAATGTATAAACCAAATTCACATCAACACATTCCCGAAATCACCCAGCAGTTACATATTTGGCAACCAGATATTGCTCATATACTGTTCACAACATCATTATTGCCAATTAATCGCGGTATTTTCGTCAGTGCTTATATCAAATTAAAAGAACCTCGAACACCGCAGCAATTGCAAGAACTATTTGAAAACACGTACACTGACAAAACGTTTGTACGTGTCATGCCCAGCAATGAATTACCAAATATCAAGCAAGTTGTTGGCACTAATTTCGCGGATATCGGGTTAACTTACAACCCAGAGACACAATTTCTCACTATTGTTAGCGTCATTGACAATATGATCAAAGGCGCTGCCGGTCAAGCAATTCAAAATGCTAATCACTTTTTCGGTTTTCCCGAATCAACCGGTCTAAAACTCATTGCACAATATGCTTAAGGACTACCTATGACAAAACTTCTCTCACAAATTCACACCATCACTGATGGCAACATTGCCACACCAAAAGGTTTTCATGCTGACGGTCAGCATGTTGGACTCAAACATAAATCAAAGGATCTTGGCTGGATTTATAGTGATGTACCTGCTAGTGTTGCTGGTGTTTTCACAACTAACCAAGTGCAAACCGCACCGGTTCAACTTGACAAAAATGTCATTCAAAATGGTCAAATACAAGCCATTATTGTTAATTCTGGAAACGCTAATGCCGTAACGGGTGCAATTGGTTTGACTCACGCCAAAACCATGCAGGCCGTTACCGCTGCACAGCTCAATATTTCACCGGAATTAGTAGCTGTTTCTTCAACGGGTGTGATTGGTCAGCCACTGCCCATCGACACTGTCACCGCCGGCATTGCACAACTCAATATTGACGGTGATGCAGATAGCTTTGCCGAAGCAATTAAAACCACTGATACGGTCAAAAAAACCATCACAATTCAATCAGAAATTGCAGGGCATCAAGTTACCATGAGTGGTGTAGCCAAAGGCTCTGGCATGATCCACCCCAATATGGCGACCATGCACAGGATGGTCTTGGCGCACGCATGGTTGCCAAAAAAATCGTTGGCTCATCACTCGTCAAAACGGCCATGTTTGGTCAAGATCCTAACTGGGGACGTATTATTGCAGCAATTGGTGCTAGCGGCGTTAACATTAATCCCGATATCATAGACATTTCTCTAAACGGCATCACCGTGATGTCGGCTGGCGCTCCTATTGACTTTGACGCGCAACAAATGAGCGAGCAATTAGCACAACACGATATTGATATTGCCATTGATTTACATGACGGCACTGCCACTGGTCAAGCTTGGGGCAGTGACCTCACATACGGATATGTCAAAATCAACGCCTTGTATACCACCTAACCCACCAAGTCATCACACATGGACGGAAAAAACTATGAAAAATATTCTGATTAAAATCGGCGGTAACGCTGCCAGCCAACTCACACCTGCTTTTTTTGAAACGATTAAGCATTGGCAAAAAAATAATTACAACATCACAATCGTTCATGGTGGTGGCGACAGTATTTCATCACTGATGACCCAACTCAACGAACCTGTTGTCAAAATTGATGGCATTCGTCAAACAACACCGACTGGGCTTGCTATCACGAAGATGGCATTGTTGGGCCAAGTTCAGCCAGATTTAGTTGAAGCATTCCGTCATCATGGTTTGAGCGCAATTGGTCTCAATGCTGGGAGCAATCAACTTTTGACTGGCCATTATATCAACCAAGAGGTGTTTGGCTTGGTTGGCCAAATTGATCAGGTTAATAGTCAATTAATTCAGTCACTTTGGCAGCAAAACTTGATTCCAATCATTGCACCACTAGCTATCACTAATCAAGGCCAGTGGCTCAATGTCAATGCCGATAGCGCCGCAACTGCGGTTGCAAAATTTTTAAAATCTGATGAACTGTACTTGTTAACTGATGTATCAGGCATTGAAGTCCACGGTAACATTTTGCAACAACTCACACCACAACGTGCCATTGAATTACAGACTGAATCTGTCATTCATGGCGGCATGTTGCCAAAAGTCAACAGCGCGTTTTCTGCCGTTAAAAACGGTGTTAATGCGGTTCATATTACTAATACCATCGCCAGTCATGGCACAACCATTTCAATGTGAGGCATTCCAATGACCCTTTTCCCAAATTACAAACGCGCGCCGATTACATTTACCAAAATGTCCAATGCAACTTGGACTGATCAAACGGGTGCCGACTATATTGACCTATCGAGCGGCATTGGTGTCTATAATGTTGGTGCTAATAACCCAACTGTTGTTAATGCTTTAAAAACGCAAGCAGATCTTTTTTGGCATTTGCCTAATCTTTATGACAATCCACTACAAGAAACTGTCGCCAACAAACTCGGCGGTTCAGAGTATACTGTTTATTTTGCAAATTCTGGGGCTGAAGCCAACGAAGCAGCCATCAAATTAGCACGTTTGGCCACCAAGCGCCCAAACATCATCTCTTTTACTAATTCGTTTCATGGCCGGACTTATGCCGCCATGTCAGCAACTGGTCAAGACAGCATTCATCAAGGTTTGCCTATGCTGGACGGCTTTTTGTACGCTGAATTCAATCACATTGAAAGCGTTAAGGCCTTGTTAAATGATGATGTGACTGCCATTATGTTAGAATTGGTGCAAGGTGAAGGTGGCGTTGTTCCTGCAAATTCAAATTTTGTCAATGAACTTGTTGCTCTGGCACACGAACACCACACGTTGATTATTGTAGATGAAGTTCAAACTGGCATTGGGCGCACTGGAACTAAATTTGCATATGAACAATTTGGTTTTACACCCGATATTGTAACTAGCGCTAAATCTTTAGCAAATGGCTTACCAGTGGGCGCAATGCTTGCCAAAAACCAATTTTCGCCAGCCTTAAGCTATGGCACACACGGATCAACTTTTGGGGGTAACCCTTTAGTCATGGCTGCTGCCAGTGCCACACTTGATGAACTCGACACAATTTTACCCACGATTTCTGATAAAATTGCCATTTTATGGGATAAATTAGCTACTTTTTCACAATTAGATGCTGTAAATGATGTCCGTGGCTTGGGAATGATGGCAGGAATTTCATTAAATATACCTGTTGCCAAAGTCGTCACTGATTTACAACAGCAACATGTTTTGGCCCTCAGTGCCGGTCACAACACGCTTCGCCTCTTACCACCCTTAACAATACCAACTGAGCAATTGTTAACCGGGTTGGATATTATTAAGAATTCTCTTTCAAAAAAATAAATGTTGACAAAATTTTTTAATCTTGGTATACTTTAATAGTTGATTATTCAACTAATTGCTCCATAGTTCAGCGGTAGAATAACGCACTGTTAATGCGCAGGTCCCTGGTTCGAATCCAGGTGGAGCAGTATTATAATTATCCAATATTACTGAGTATCTGAATACTCGTAAAACTTAACATAAAACCCGATAACTTAGACGGAATGTGATGTCCAAGTTATCGGGTTTTATGTTGTTAAAATATTTAAGTGAATACAGCATGATGTGCCGCTTAGGGAATGTAATCATGGATTAATTAAGTCTAAAACTTCTTTTGTATTTAAGACGCTACAATAAACACCATTCATAATAGTTAGTTCAGCGTTATGCAATGCCATTGATCCCGCAGCACAACAATCTTCAACACAAATTACTTGGAAACCGTCGTCCGCTAATCCTCTTACGGTAGAAGCAACACACTGGTCAGTCACAATTCCAGTTACAATCACTGTTTCTACGCCCATATTACGTAAAAGTTGTAGATAATTAGTTCCTGTGGTCACACTGTCCGTCGTCTTATTCACAACGATTTCATTTTTTTGTGGCTCTAGCTCGTCAATCATTTGCGCTGCAAAACTATCAACATGTAGATTAATACCATTCCAACCATCTGATTTTTGGACTGCTGAACGATCCGCCCCATCATCACGCAATGATGCAATACGGCCGTATGTCACAGTCATATTATAATTTCGAAAATGTTGTAAAAGTTTCACATTGTTTGGAATCACTATTTCATCTAATCGATCATGAAATGGTATCCATCTTTCCCATACACCTGCCTCTTTAAATTGCTGTGCTTCACCATAATCCCTTAGAATAAATTCGTTCTGCATATCAACAATTAGTAGCGCTGTCGTGCCAATGTTTACTTTAATTTCTAGAAAAGCATCGTCTTGATAGTAAAAAGATTTAAATTTTTCTCTTGTTGTGCACATAGATGTCATTCCTTTAATGTTTTTCTCCAAAATCAAATTGTGGTGTTGCTAATTTGAAGAACTTTGTTTGATACAAGAGTATTCCTAAACCTATAATTAACCATGCCATACCCGTAAACTTTGATGCCATATCCAAACTAACAAAGATCCACAAACTGACACCAAATCCGATTAATGGTGAAATCAAATATTTTATAAATTTTACAACAGAAAATGTAAAATCTTTAATATAAAACTTCCAAATAACTGCCCCATTTAAACACATGAAACCAAATAATGCACCAAAGCTAACTAAGTTACCCACAGTCGTTAAGTCTAACAATAGTGATAATATTAACGAAACAATACCTACCAAAATAATGGCAGTCCAAGGTGTACGATACTTAGGTTTCAGCTGTCCTAATGCTTTTGGCAATATGCCATCACGCCCCATAGCAAACAAAATTCGGGAAATAGCAGTTTGACACTCTTGTCCACTTGCTAAACCAAATGATACAATCATCGTCCACTGAACTAATTGCGTTAACCAGGCACCTCCTACTTTATCAAGTATCGTAATAAAAGCTGTATCAGGGTTCAAAGAAGCATAATTTGGCACAACAAATCCTGCAAAAAGTGCCGTAATCACAAATAGCGTCCCTACTAATAGGATAGATAAAATAACCGCTTTACCAACTGACCGTTGTGGATCAGATGTTTCCTCCGCTAAAGTCGAAATAGCATCAAATCCCAAATAAGAAACAATGACCAAACTTGTTGATGATAGTACACCAGAAATATGAAATTCTTTAGGGTTATAAAGCGAAACAGTATTAACTTCAATTGTGCAATCAAACAACAACTTGATTGCACCAACAATGAATGCAATTAACACGAATAGCTGCAAGCCAAAAAGGATCCAGCTTACTTTAGAAACAAAATCAACACCTATCATGTTGATAACAGTGTTAATAATTACTAAACCAATAATCCAAACATAGTTAGGTATATTTGGAAAAAGCGATGTACCAAAAGAAGCTGAAACCAACATACAAACTGTTGGTAACAAAATGTAATCTAACGTAATTCCCCATCCTGCTATAAATCCAAGCGGTGCACTAGCCCCCTTTTGAACATAAGTATAGACTGAGCCAGCATAAGGAAACTTTCCCGACATAGTCGCATAGCTAAAGCCAGTAAAAAGCATCGCAACCATACCAATCAAATATGCAAGCCCTACCATCCCATGAGCAGGGGCCAAAAAAGATCCATAATAAGCCATGGGTGCCACAGGAATCATAAATATGATGCCATAGATAACTAAATCTTTGACTGTTAACGTACGCTTTAACGAATTATTTTTTTGTTCCATATACTTAATTCTCCATGACTTTACTCATTAATTATGGTAAATAGGCAATAACCCTTGTTGGAAAACCCGGAGACTCCTCAAATTTTGGCGTCATAACAGAAATAATTGCACCAGTTGCAGGTACCTCGTCCAAATGGGTTAACATCTCGACTTGATAATGTCCTGACTGCAAGGCCAATGCCTCAGCTGCAAAACCTTTTGTTGGTTGATTCACAGCAGTATCCGTATCATAAGTTTCGTGGCCGTTAGCAACTGCATGGCGCGTTTCGTAAATATATTCAATAGCCTCAACTGACCAGCCTGGATAGTGATTTTGTCCCGCATCATCTGGATTTTCCATTAATTTCTGGTTTGGCCAACGTTTAGACCAATCTGTTCTAAGCGCAACAAACGCGCCTTCTGGTATATTGCCATTTTCATTTTCCCATTCTTTAATATCATCGACTGTTAATGAATAATCTGGGTTTTCCTTAACTACTTCTGATTTATCGATGACAACCAACGGTGCTATCAAATCTTTTAAAGGGATATCAGAAACCCATTCTCCGCTTTCAGCTCCAAAATGAATTGGAGGGTCAATGTGCGTAGCATATTGACCGACAAAATTGTACTCTTTAACAAAAAAGCCATCCTCTTCACTGGTAAAGATTGTTTTTGCAGAAGCTGGCTTAAAAGCTGGGAAATGAGGTGAATTTGCACCAAATTCATGTGATAAATCTACCCATTTTTTCTGTTTTAGTTCTTTGAGAAATTCTTGAATTGACATAACACTGTTTGCTCCTCGTTTATTATTTTTATGTAAATATGGTAGATTGTAAAATTAAACCGAACACTTGAATAAAAAAGCCGCAGCGCCTTTAATGGTAATTGTCTAAAAC
>NZ_BMBS01000027.1 GCF_014634805.1 Leuconostoc falkenbergense | reverse complement strand
ACACTCAACTGGCAATCACCACGAAAGGTTTTTCAGCAGTTTGCAGTGTTCGGTTAATTCTTGCAATCTACCATATATTAATTAACATTATAATAATTTTTACCAATAAAAAGCAGATTATGTAAGTTATTCTGACATTTTGGAAATAATTTAATTAAATTATTATTATCTATTTCTAAAATTTAAATCAACTATTTTTCGAAATAATATGCCAAGAATTTTAGGTTTTAACAAACAGAGAGAATAGACTTAGAATAAAGTTTAAGTGGTTAACCATCTTCAGCTATTAAAAAGAGAGCATGGTAGTTAGCTTCTAGGATAGTTCTGTCACAAGCTAACAAAAAAGAATGTGCTTATTTGTAAACACATTCTCTCTAACATAATTAAATCAATTTTTACTTCAAATGTTATTTTTATTTTTTTTGTAATATGGTAGAATATTTAATGTTGCTGACGCTTTCAGTTTTTAGAAGGAGATATATTTTTCATGCCTACAAATATCAAGCAAAATACTATATTTGCAATTTTCATGGCCACTTTAATGAGCTATTTTATGATTAATTACAATAAATTTTTATTGGGTGCGCCACTTAATAGAAATCTGTTTTATTTTCCAGTAAAACAATATATTGTTGTCTTACCTATTGCTGTTGCATTTTCTGTTTTGTTTGTAAATAAAGGTGCTAAAATAATAGCCCTAAGGTTTGTCGAGCCCGGCAATACTCATCCTTTTAAAGTCAAAAGTGCTTTTACTTTTGCACATGTTATATTCATGGCCCCATTAATGAGTTTAGTTTCTAGTGGTATTTGGAGTGATGTGACGCTCAGAGATTTTTTGTTGACTTGGCCAATCAAAATTTTACAAAACGCGCCATTCGCTTTTATGATTAATATATTTATCGCTGCTCCAATCGTAGGTTTTATATTTAGAAGAATAAAGCCTTATATCAATTGATTATTAGTATTTTAATTTATTGTTGTACTAAAAATGAATCATTTCTTACCGACTGTCAAAGTTAGACCAAAAATCTAACGTTTGACAGTCGGTATTTTTATGAGTAAATATAGTTTGAAATGGATTCAAAAATACTCAAACGAGACAAGTATTTTCGTTGTCTGATGTTGAACTGAATCCAAGTAGTCGGATAAAATAATAAAAGTTTGATATTAATACATTGGTTTTATTGTCTCTGAAAACTTCAAATCCAAAAACTCATATCCTGTTCCCGCAATAAATTTTGCAAATCCTAGATCATTGATTGCAGCAACAATCTCATACTCGTTTTTAAATAACGGTAGTCGTTTAATGTTTAAAGGATCAACCACTTTTAGGTTTTTCGGTGGATTCGTGACAAGTTGCCAAGCACCTAATGCACTCATAAAATTGAAATAATAATTATGACCACTTTTGTCTTCAATGGTCAGCAAGGTTAAATACACCGGTCCTTCATTAGCGCCACCAGCCATAAAGTTTTGATAATTAACCTTTTTAATTAAAACAGTAGCTTGTGACACATCTGCTATATCAATTGACAACTTTTCTTTATTTTTTTCAGTCACTATTATTTTATCGGTCGTGATAGTTGCACTCATGAATCGATTAAAAATCTTTGAAAACGTACCATTATCAGGGTAAAACTGCCCATTGAGTTGCATCGCCCACAACTCAATACAGTGATCATAAACCAACACCAGATTATCAGGAATTGACAAAATAGGTGGATTTTTCATTACTGTTTTTAGATCTTTCATTTGTGTTCTCCCTTAGTGTTAAACATTTCAATCTCGAAGTATAAACTATATATAGTTAAATATAACACTTTATGTGAATTCATTACTGTGAATTTTGATATATTAACCGTTATGTGTTAAAAAATTGAAATATGTCATGTTTTTACTGCTCTAAAAAGTTCATTCTGGAACTAAAACAAAAAATTTTGAAATAATAGAATGAACAATTATTAAAAAAAGCTTAATAATGTCTACTTAAAAATGATTATCAAATAATCTGGTTTATTGTCCACAGGATTACAGATGATTAGCATACTATGTATTCTACTTTCTCAACGGCAGTTGCGGTATAAAATAGACACTACTAGTTAATAGTAAAACACGCAGTCCCGCACTAACATAGATGCCAGTTTGCTCATCAATATTATTGCTAGTTACTCCCCTAAAAATAGCAATGCTCAAAAAATACATAAAAGCAGTAACAATTGCAAGTAAGGTCCATTTATTTGTATATAAATTAACAGGTTGCTGTACTGTTTAAAATAAAACGAATAATGCAATCATGCCTATAATTAAAGCAGTCACTTTATACATTGGCATTGCTAATGTTCGATAAAATAATATATAATCAGGTGAAGAGGACTTTAGTTATGTCTAATGACATTGATTTGTTAAATCAAATTACCGATTTAATTTTAGATAAAAATATTAATTCAGAAGAACGGCATGCGCTACTAGTAGCAAAGTTAAATTTAGAAAAACATCAATACTTACCTAAAATCATTTCTGATTTAAAAGCCAGTTTAACACCACTGGCTATGAAAAATAGTCTTTCTGCAGCATTATCCCCGTTTTATTTGCAGATAACAAGTCAAGAATTTGCTGACAAATACCAAGGTTTGGGCTATGGCCTTGGTATGAATTTTGGTAGCCACTAAACCACAAGAACATCATTTGGCTACACCCAACCGTTCTGAATTTGTATTCTTTAAGAAGCAATGATATCTTTTAACAAGCCATATTTTGATTTTTAGCTTGCACGGCGTATCTTGGTACAGTGATGATAAGGGCCCTTGGCTGAATACCATTAAGCATTAGTCCTTATTATAGAAAGGTGCTGAAACAATGAAGCATGAAACATATATATCTATCTTGATTGCAGCGTTATTGTTTCCTAGTGCTTTTTGGCTTATAACACTTGTTGATTATACGGCACAAATAAACACAACAATAATTATCACGATAGCAGCTCTGCCGATTATAATATTTTCTGCTTACAAAATTTTTAAAAAATAACTTAGCATGGAAAGATACCTTAATTTATAGTGTCTAAAATTCACCTAGCATATCCAATATCATCTTTCGGCTATGTTAAGCCAGTAAAAACAATCAGCATACCCTTTTCATTTAAATCCTATATGTCTGTATTAGAAAATGGATTAAATGAATTACGAGGACCAAACATCTTTTTATCATATTTCATGTACTGATCTGAGTTCCCAATATCACTGCGATATAGTATACGAGATAGTTAAGCAAAGGTCGAGCAAGTATCCTTTTGCATACTGATTTCATGCTTTTAATAGTGCTTTTTGCTGTTTTTTTTTGCTTTCTATCAGTAGCAAATTTTATTTGCTTTATTTATATAAGAAGAATTGTAATAATAAGTTTAGGAGAACATTATGAACTTTGGACAAAAATTAAAATCAGCTCGCATGAACATGAATCTAACACAACAAAAAATCGCCGATGATTTTTTCATCACCAGACAAACAATATCAAGTTGGGAAAATAGCAATAGCTATCCCGATATTATGACCCTAATTAAACTAAGTGATTATTTTGGATTTTCTTTAGATGAAATATTGCGGGAAAACCACAAAATGCGCTTATTTCTGGAAAAGCAAACAGTTAGAAGTGATTTGAGACCGGTCTATCGGAATATAGTAGTGATTGTGGTTATTCTGTTGGTGATAGAGTTGTTAGACTTATTCAACGTTATTAAGTTTGGCTGGATTGGCTGGGTAATCTGGCTCGTCTTCTTGCTTAACGTTCGCGTATTATCTATGTTAAACAAATTCGATGATTCAAATACGATGGACTTTAAATATCCTTGGCAAAAAACAATCAAAAAATTTTTGAAATCTAAGTAAACATGCTTTTTTTAAGTGTTGTGGTCAAAAAATAATCAATATCACTTTCAATTGTCATAATCAAAAAGCCGATGAGATGTCATTCTCATCGGTTTTTTTGGTTTTGGTAAAATCTACCTCTCTCGTTCTGACATGTTACCACTAACCATCTACTTCCCTATGCCTTATTTGGCTTGAGTATACTTTCTATAAAATAAAGAATATCATGATATTCTTTCGTATATCCAAATCGTTTAAATACCGCTAAATCATCAAGCATATCATCATATATTTGTTGATCGAACCCTTGTTTTAAACTAAAAAGTTTTGAGTAGGTTAAGTAGTAGATTGTGTCGGTCAAGGTCCTAGTGTCTAGGGAGACAAATTTTTCAAAGGCTTGCAAATACAATTGCGCATCCTTCATATTATTTCTCTCAAATGCTAGCACCGTGGCATTATGGGCGTACGCTATTTGCAAATAATGCTTTTGCACAGCGCTAAAAGGCAGTTTATCTAATGAACGGATCATTCTGTTATGGTAGCTCCGAATAAAAGTATCATCAAACAAAAACAAAACATCAAGATACATCAGAATGTCATTTAAAAACCACGTTTCAAACCCAAATAAATAATTCTGAATTTCATACGTTATTTCTTCACGATTTTCTAACGGCAAATTATTAATTTTAGCATAGACCGCTTGAACGCGTAATGCGTTGATTTGGTGCTTTTTAATTTTCGTCTTGTCGTATAAAAGCAACTCTTGATTGATTAAGGTTTGACTATTTTGTTTATTATAGTAAGCTGCATACAACTTTTTCTGATAGTCCTGAGAATCAATCAAGCCATCAGGATTGGCCAACATAAAAAATTCCGTCGGATGAATATCAAGTTTATCCAAAAAACGTAATAAAACATTGGCATCAATATTGCCAGATTTCTCCATTCGCGATAATGCTGCTTGTGATGTAATATCTTGGGCCAACTGCTGTTGACTCAATCTTCTAGAGACTCTAATTTTTTTCAGCAATTGTCCTTGATTCATACTCATCCCCCACCCTCACAATAAATTTTATCCGATTTTGCATAAAATGTTGTGCGTTATTATTTAAAGCATATCATACACTTATACAGTTTATTTGCAAAAAGAACATGAAGAGAGGTATAACATATGCACTTTTTAATGACTCTATTTTTCCCATGGCTCCCCACTGGTGGCCTGTAATAAAAACTAAAAATATTATTCTGCCGTTAAAAAAATCTTAAATAATATGGCATGATGACAAACCATCAACTTGGATTGCCATTTTTTGTCGTGTTAGGTAACACCCGATTCACAGGGCCACGTCGCGTTCACTGGCTCAAGCATATTCACGAAAACCTATGAAGATTTTAACGTCGACACTGGAAAATATACAGTCAAGCACAACGACCCGCATTGGCGCTAAGAAATTGAAGCGGACCATAACGGGTAATAATCAGTTTACACACTATTCATACCTATTTGATAAATACGATTAATTGGAGCAAAACCATTTATGATTGATAACCTCTATACATCCTTACCAATAGCTTCTATCAAAGATAAAGTCACCATTTTTTTCGTCGACGCTTCAATGACTGACAAATTGGAAAGCTTGTATTTGCAATTTATTTCGGAACTACCGCGAGTTAATCCAACATACGCCACCTTTTTAAAGAAAAAATGGCATCAAATTGCCTTAGTTTTTTTAGTGGAAACCATACTGGTCACCACGTTGATTATGTTTTGGTTAGTCGGTGGGCAATTAAACATCAGCTTAATAATGATATCAATGTTTCTATACGGCGTTGTGATTTGCTTAGCGCTTTTCCGATTAAGGCAATACAGATTATTGAAAAAAGGTACTTTTTTATTTGCTGATTATCACCAAAACGGCTTTCAATGGCCCAAAGATAACGTTCCTATCAATCAGCCGTGGCAAGTTTTATATGTGCTGGAGTTTGACAATCATTTCGTCATCCACCTAGTACTTGAGGTATCATACGTGCTAATGCTAAAACGCCGCGCAATTTATATTCCTAAATCAAAATTATCTTTAGCTGATGTACGCGCATTACAAGAATCAAGCATCAGAGTGACTAGAAATTAGTGCTTATCCTACAACAAAAATAAGGCAAGCAATGAATCATTGCTTGCCTTATTTACAGTTTACATTCAGACTATATCTAAACATAGGAGGACAAGTTATGCGGTTTGGTGAACGGCTAAAAAAAGCACGATCAGATATGAATTTAACACAAGGAGATGTCGCTAATGAACTTTATGTTACTAGGCAAACTATTTCTAGTTGGGAAAATGAAAAAACTTATCCGGATATTTCTAGCTTAATTCAATTAAGTAATTACTATCAGATTTCTTTAGATACTTTACTCAAGGAAGATACTGGCATGCGCGAGGATTTGGAAAAAAAGTATGTAACGGTGAATATGAAGAAAATATACTGGAAATTACAGCTTTGTTTTTTCATCTTACTCTTATTGTTTATTGCTAACGTACTAGATATTGTCCATTTAGGCATATTTTATATACCATTTCTATTCGTGTTTATTGCTATCGCAATGACACTAGATAATATTGGAGAGTTTGATAGGAACAGCACTCTGGGACTAAAGTACAAATGGCAAAAATATATTGCTGGTGACATGGGTTCTATTTATACACTAATACTGCCCATTATGTCATTTTTATTCGGCATCATTTGCCTACTTTGGAATAAGGGCAACCCATGGTGGTCTTTTATTTGTGCTGGTTTGCTACTGTGGGTTAATCATAAAAGCACCAATAAATAACTTTTAACGATAAAAAGCAACTAATTGATAGCGAAGTGGCGAAACGCTCGTTATCAATTAGTTGCTTTTTCCTGCTAGGCTAAGCTATTGCTGATCATATTTATGCCACAATACATAGTATTGGATATCCGGAATGATAAATGCGCAAGCAATCCATCCATTCAAAACATAAAATAATACTTTAATTGAAAAAATGTCCATGACCCATATGGCGATTAATAATAGCCATAATGTCATGACTAGCGAAACAAAAGTATTAATAAGCGCACTGTGCACTTTGAGTGCAATGTCCCGATCCCGCTCATCCTTGGCAAAATACAATTCATCTTTTTGGTTGCCCATTCGAACATGATACTTTTTGGAGACATAAATCCTCTCAAAAATTATTGCTACGAATGACACTAATATTATCATCGTGGCTATTTGGCGCATATTATTAATCATCAAAATAGAAAACAAAATAAATCCTATTTGCCAGATTTTGTTCATCCAGAACGTAAAACGGACTATTCTCTTACTATCACTCATATTATTATTCCTCCACATTATTAACAAACAATTCATCAACCGACGTATGCAAAATATTAGCCAAATCAAAAGCAAGCTTGAGTGACGGATCGTACTTATTATTTTCGATGGCATTAATTGTTTGCCGTGTCACGCCAGTCAAGGTTGCTAGCTCTGCCTGAGATATTTTATTGGTCGATCTAAAATCTTTGATATAATTTTTCATCTTAGTCCCCTACAAAACAAAAATGTAAAACATGTTTTACACTTATAGTAAAACATCTTTTACATTTACTGTCAACCTTAAATTTTATTTCAACGCATCAAGACAAACGAATACTCTGTAATCTCTTGACGAGATCACAGTATTGCGCGCGATCCAAGTCTTCTTGTTCAAAGTCATTTTTGCATATTGCTAATGTTTCTTGTCCGGATCTTGTCAATGCAATTCCCGCAGACATTGCTGCGTCTAGCGATTCTAAAATATTATGCGTAAATTCTCGTATGCGTTCCAAAGAGGCATCTTGGGTAATCATCGTCGCGATCACGCCTTCCACATCATCAAAACGCGCCATTACACCAATAAAGTCTGACGGTCTAGCAGCTGTATGAATCATCATGTCAATTTCCTGAAAAAATTCCACAACTTCAGGCAAACTTTCAGCATCATAATGAACAACTTGATCGTGTAATTCAGCTAATACATCAAATAAATAGCCACGCATTTCCTGTTTAAAATGTGGTAACACATCATGAAATTGCTTAATCAAACGCCGCCATTCATCAATTGTCAGGATTCTTGGCGTTGTATAGCCTGCCCTTAACGCATTATATTGTGCAGCAATTAGCGGATCGCTTTTAGCTGGTTCAAATGCAGCCAAAATATCAGCCGCGACACGACGCAACTGGGTAGCCGTCACATTTTGAGAAAGTGATAGCTGTTCAACCAAAGTTCGCAACTGTTTTAAATGGGATGAGACTTGATCGACGGAATTTTCATCCCCAAGCGCGCTTACTTCTGTAATTAATTGATGATAAAGTGTTAAATATTCAGGATTTTCAGCAACTTGACGTCGCATTGCAAAATCATCAACACCACGCAATAAACCACCAGCAAATTGTCGCAATTCAGCAGGTTGCAAGACAGTGCAAGTCCAGCCTTCTCGTGTCGCAATTTGTTTTTTAGCGTCAGTAGCAGCTTTAGTCAAACTATGTCCAGTAACATTCATATCAGCTAAAACCTCAGCCGCGCTACCTCGGGCTTGATCATCCATCAAAGCCTCATTTAAATTGATGACGTGATTTTTTACCATAAATTCTACCCCCATTCACGGTCATTACTTCAAGTGTATCGAAAATAGTTACCCTTTTTGTGACTACTTTGTGAAAAAACTGACCATAATTCAAGCATATTTGACAGAAACACTCACATCAATCTTATCAATTATTTTTCATGGGCTTATTTCGAAATTTTAAGACTAAACAAATTGTTTGACATTTCACAAAACACTCTGTATACTTACTATTTGTAATTGATATTACAAATTGAAATTAAATATATTTAGGAGAGAATATTATGATTCAATGGCTACGCAATTCCAAAATTGCAATGGGAATTTTGACTGTTTTACGTGTTTACTTAGGTTACCAGTGGACGCTTAATGGCTGGGGAAAAATCACAGCAAAAGGTGGCTTTGATGCCTCTGGTTTAATTATGGGTGCCATTAAAAACCCTGTACTAACACCAGATAAAACAGCTGCTTTCCCTTGGTATGATTGGTTCTTAAATGTTACGACCAACCACGGTCAATCAACGGCTGCCTTTTCATTTTTAGTCGCTTGGGGTGAATTGCTAGTTGGGCTAGGTTTGGTGTTTGGTACGTTAACCTTAGCAGCTGCTTTCTTTGGTCTCGTTATGAACTTTTCATACCTTGGCGCCGGCGTTGTATCAGTGAATCCAACGTTCATTTTCATTGGGGCTTTGCTATTAATTGGTGGTTACAATTCAGGCAAAATCGGTTTGGACCGCTGGGTAACCCCATTCCTACGTGCTAAGCTACCATTTTTACAAAACGACATTAAACTTTAAACGACTAAAAAAACAGTGATTATTGACTATCAATAATCACTGTTTTTTTAGTCGTTGCATCACTTTTTAATTTGCTGAGCTCATCTCAAAATTTCATTTTCGGTGAAACCGCCATTGACCATGATGACTGCATCATTTAGTGCCATTTCAACCATATTTTTAATGGCCGTACTCGTGTAAAAAGCGATATGCGGTGACAACAAAAAGTTATCATAAGCTACTAACCGTTGGATATTTTCTGGCAATTCATCAACTGTTTGCTTTTGGTCCATGAAGTCATTTTCATTTGGTGCCACATCAAAAGCAGCACCCGCTAATTGACCGCTGGCTAATGCTGATTCCAAAGCTGTCATATCAACAATTTCACCACGCGCAAAATTTAACATGATGGTACCCGGTTGTACTTTTTCAAAAAATGCGCGATCTGCCAGTCCACGTGTCTCATCATTTAATGGCGTATGAAAGCTAATCACATCGGCACGACGCAATGCCTCATCTAATGTCGTATACGTCACAAATGGTTCATTTTGAGCGCGGTAAACGGGATCTACTCCCAATACTTGTGCGCCAAGCGCGTGCAACATTTCTGCCAAAGCAGTACCAATGCGGCCCACACCAATAATTGCCACTGTTAGGTCATGAATTTCACGCGCCTGTCCACCAGCAGCCCAAGTGTAATCCCCTTGTGCCATAGCACGGTCGAATTTTTTATTATGACGAATCAGATTAAATAACTGCGTTAACGTATACTCAGCAATGGCGCGTGGTGAGTAGGCCGCAACATTTGATAAGCGCACATGATTGGCAAAGGCAGCGGGCAAATCAAAAACATCATAGCCCACTTGGCGCAAGGCGATTTGTTTAATATTAAGTTGTGATAATCGCTCATAAACTGGTGGATTAACTGATGTCGTTTGTTGTGTTGAAACTGCATCAAAACCACTAGCACGATCAACAGTCTCTTCGTTTAGTGGTTGGTCGATTGTGACCACTTCGTGCCCCGCTTTTTCAGACCACTTCTTAACGTATGGCAATTCATCCGCTACGGCGTTATACATTAAAATTTTCATGATATTATCCTTTCAAAAAAGCACGACCGTTAAGTTGGCCATGCTAAAAGTTATTGTACTTTACCCAAGAAATACTTTTTCTTACCACGACGCACTAACACAAATTGACCGTCATAGTGACTTGCAGGGTCAATCACTGCCTCAAGGTCTTTGATCTGCTCACCATTAATTCTGATGGCACCATTGGTTACATCTTCACGGGCTTGACGTTTAGAGTTTTCTATTTGCCCATCAACCAAAAAATCAACGATGTTTTTAGGTGCTTGTTCAATCTCAAAGCTTGGTACACCACCAAAGGCATCCGCAATTTCATCAGCGGACAAGTCGGCAACATCACCACTAAACAAAGCTGCTGACAAACGTTCTGCCTCTTCAACAGCAGATTGTCCATGAACAAACTTTGTCACTTCTTGCGCCAAACGACGTTGTGCTTCACGCGCACCTGGATTTTCTTGTGACGCTTTTTCAAGTTCATTAATCTCATCAACCGATAAGAAAGTAAAGTATTTGAGGTATTTCACAACATCAGCGTCACTTTGGTTGTACCAGAACTGGTAGAACGTATAAGGTGACGTTTTTTCAGCATCTAACCAAATGGCATTGCCTTCAGACTTACCAAACTTCTTACCAGTGGCGTCTGTCATCAAAGGAATTGTCAAACCAAACGCCTTTGCTTCGTTACCTTCAATTGCATGAATCAAATCAATCCCGGACGTGATATTGCCCCACTGATCTGAACCACCAATTTGCAATTGAACGTTGTGTCGACGCCACAATTCATGAAAATCAATACCTTGCAGAATTTGGTAGGTAAATTCAGTAAATGAAATACCCGTTTCCAAACGTGAAGCAACGACATCTTTTTTCAACATGACATTAATTGAGAATAACTTACCATAATCACGCAAAAAGTCTGTCAGCGTCAGCTTACCCAACCAGTCATTATTATTAACAATTTGCGTGTCACCAGCACCAAATAACTTCGTCACTTGCGCTGTAATACCCTGCTCGTTAGCAGCGAGTTGTTCTGGTGATAACAATTTACGTTCAGTTGTCGGACGTGGATCACCAATAGCGCCTGTCCCACCACCGATGATGATAACTGCTTTACCACCAGCATTTTGGAAACGCTTTAGCACCATAAATGGAATCAAGTGTCCCAAGTGTAATGATGGTGCTGTCGGGTCAGTTCCAACATAAGCGCCAATTTTGTCATTGATCATTGCTTCTAACAAACCGGCTTCGTCCGTTACTTGGTTGAGGGCGCCACGCCATTTCAAGTCTTCAATAAAATTCATCAGTATCTCCTTGTTTTAAAATCATTTTTAACAGCAAAAATCGCCCTAATCTGAATAGAATAGGACGATTTTCACCGTGGTACCACCTAAATTGTAAGTCATCGGACTCACCACTTAATATTGCCTTATCGCGGCCTACGTCATTGTCTAAACGTTGTGTAACTCAACAATATTTTCGGATTAGCTCACAGCAACCGCTAACTTTCTGATACACGCCTAATATTGCCTTTATCAACGTAATGAATATTTTTATTATACCAGAATTTCATTCTAAATAGTAATTTTTAATCTTTAATTAGATAGTGGTATTTTTGTGACCATTTTAGACTATGTTATAATTGAATATATTACGTCAGAGGGAGAACTGATATGAATTCAATTCGAGAAATTAAACACGCAGCTTGGTCGCGCGTCACACAAAGTTTTGGCGCGGCGTTTTTGCTAGCACTGATTCCGGTTATCTTAGAGTTTGTCAGTAGTGCCGCCACTGCAAGGGACCAATTGCGCAATACCGATACTGTCGCATCAACTGGTGGCAGTATTGGTAAAAGTGTAGCAGTTGATGCTGGCACTATTATCACAATTATTGTCGCTGTTTTAATCAGCCTAATCATTGTCTTTGCAATTTTAGCATTATTCATTGCTTTAATTGAAATGTTTGCAGAAAGCTCGACCGTTGGTTTCCTTACTTGGTCTGAAGAAGACGAGAAACCCGCCAAGCCTTTCGTTGCTGGCTTAACACTAATCAATGGGACAGTTTATAAAATTGCTTATGTTCGTGCCATCTATTCAATGCTTTGGGCATTGCTATTCATTGTCCCGGGTATTATCAAGTCATTTAGCTATTCACAGGCAATCTTAATTTACCGTGATGATGTTCAAAACAACCGTGAAATTCGTACAGCACGTCAATATTTGAAAGCATCAGCTGAGATGATGAATGGTTATAAGGGGCATCGTTTCTTGCTTAGTTTAAGTTTGATTGGTTGGTCAATTTTGACAGCCCTAACTGGTGGATTTTTAGCTATCTTCACTACACCTTATTTCTTAGCAGTCAATGCTTCATTCTATCAAAACCTACGTGGTTTAAGAGATGCGCAACATATTAATGATAAGAGTACAGTCTTGTGAGCAATCACAAGGCTTTTTTTAACCCTTACCACCTTGAAATTCATTATATAAGGTAATTCCGCCATCAATGTAAAGTGTTGTCCCCGTAATATAACTTGCCTCTTTAGAAATTAACCACATGGCGGCGTTAGCCACGTCAATCGGGTCACCAATTTTTTTCATTGGAATCATATTAGTCGTTTCTTGCTTGACAGCAGGATTTTTAAAGCGCTCTGCATTGATTGGCGTATCAAGTGCACCCGGCGAAATCGCATTAATACGGATACCACGTTCAGCATATTCCAGAGCAGTTGTCTTGGTAAACATCAACACACCAGCTTTCGCTGTGGCATAAGACGCGTATGTTGGCCACGGAATCGTATCATGTATCGACGAAATGTTAATAATGTTACCTTGAATTTTGTGCGTCAAAAAGTGATTAATTGCAATTTTTGACCCTAAAAATACACCATCCATGTCAACGTGTAATACCCGCTGCCAGTCATCATAGCTCACCAAATGCGTCGCTTCTTGTATTTCAAACCCCGCATTATTAACCCAAACATGAATCTCACCAAAATGTTGGATTGCGGTGTCATAAATTGCTTGAATGCCCGCCTCAGTACCAACATCAGCTTGCACCGCAACTGCCCGACCGCCAGCAGACTCGATTAGTTGTAACAATCCGTCAACGACATTTTGTTTGGCGTTTAAGTAATTAACGACAACGTTCATTGCTTCAGCACCAGCATGTCGAGCAATAGCTTCGCCGATACCAGAAGAGGATCCAGTTACCACAATGGTTTTTCCTGACAAATCAGGATACCGCGTATGAGGGTGATTATTTTGTGTTGTTTGTTGCGTCATAAGACTAACTCCTTTTGAGCATTATTATACACAGAAAATATGATTTTTTTGTAAAATTAAGTAAATTACTTTGACAAGCACAGTAGTTTATTATATTATATAAGCATACGAGGTAATTTACTATGGAAATATCAAAAGATCTCATTCGAGGTCACACTGATACGATTATTCTGAATATCTTAAATCAAGGTGATTCTTACGGTTATCAAGTTTCAAAATCTATTCGGCAATTGTCAGACCATCAATATGAACTCAACGAAGCAACCCTTTACACTGCTTTTCGTCGACTTGAGAAACTTGGTGATATTGAGAGCTATTGGGGCGACGAAACACAAGGCGCACGTCGAAAGTATTACCGTATCACCTCACAAGGTCAAGACCATCTAGCCACGGCGCTAGATGAATGGCGATTTGCTAAAAAAGTGATCAGCAATCTGATTAGTGGGAGAATCGAATTATGACATCAATAGAAATGGAAATTAGAACACGTTTAGATGTTATTTTTTCAAAATATACACCGAACGCTCAGCTAACCGAGTTCAAAGAGGAACTAGTCGCTGATTTAATTGAGGCTTATCAAGACTTTGCCAAAACTGACCGTTCTCATGACGAAGCATTGGATGATACTTTTGATCAGCTCGGTGATATTGATACTGTTTTGAAAGAATTAAGCGAACAAAAATCAGCAACCAAAGATGATACACAATCAGATGAGCAGGAACAAGCAACCGAAAACAGCAAACGGTCATTTGTAGATATCTCTGATGAAGGCGTACACATTGGTAATCTTCACATTAACAGCAAAGGGGTTCGCCTTGGTGACGATATTGTCATTGACGGCGAACACGACAAAGTGCAATTTGGCGACTGGCTACATGTTGATCATGAAGGCGCACGAGTTGACGACAAGTATTATCAATTTGAAGGTGATCAAGGTCATTATGATTTTGAGACACATACACTTAAGGAACCATTTTGGACCAAAGCACATCACAATATCACGATTCCAACAAGTGACAAACCATTCATTTTTGATTACAAGGACGCCAGCGTCAGTTTTTATACCAATGACAAAACTGATTTAATCACGGTTGATGAATACTTCAGTCGCGACAATGCCCGTTACTTTGCCCGTATCTCAGAAACAGATGATCATGTCCTCATTTCACAAGGCGATCATCCAATGCTTTTCCATGTCAAAACTGCGATTCAAATTGGCTTACCACAAAACTTCCACGCCGGAAGAGTGACGACAATCAACCATTCAGGAAGTCTATATGTCAACAGCATAGCACTTGAAGAATTCAACGTCAGTGTGTATTCTGGCAGTTTCAAGGCACAACATATTACAGCCAAAAGTGGTCTATGGCGGGTCACTTCTGGGACGATCAAAGCCAGCGATGTTAAGTTTGAAACTGCTGAAATTGAAAATAAATCAGGCAGTATCAAATTAGAAAAAACTGTCATCAATGACGCTACCGTGTCGGCACATTCTGGTTCAATTCGTATTGACGATTTTGTTGGGGGCGGTCACTTTAAAGCTAACTCGGGCGCAATCCGGTTACGCCTTTCAAAATTGACGCGTGATTTAATTTTAAAAGCCAATTCTGGTTCAATTCGCGTTACCGCACCAAACAATCAAGATTTTAATTTTGAATTATCAGCGCATTCTGGCAGTGTGTCTGTTGAGCGCAGTAATATTCATTTCGAACAAAATACTGGCAGCTACAAACGCGGATTCGTTGGAATAGATCCCGAGTTTGCCATAGAAGCACAAGCTAATTCGGGTACTGTTAAAATTTATTAAGGAGTGTACGGTCAAACGTACAATATCATCACATGAAAGAACACTACAATCATATTCACGTAGGCCACGATCATGGCCTGCAAGCTTACGGCGTTGGTTTCCTATTAGCTGGCGGCATTCAATTTGCGACATCTCACGATTGGTGGTCAACTTTGTGGCACGCGTTCTTAAGTTGGGGCTACATTGGTTACTATATTGCCGAAGTCGTTCAAAAAGTTATTCATTAAAAACAAGGAGAAATATCATCATGGCTAAAAATAAAAAATTAACACGTTCACGCAACAATCGCTTAATTGGCGGTGTTCTCGGTGGATTGGCTGAATATTTTGGTTGGGACGCAACACTTGTCCGTGTCATCTTCGTTTTTGTATCATTCTTTTCAGCTACTTTCCCGGGTATTTTGGTTTATATCCTAGCATGGATCTTAATGCCTGATGCACCAAAAAAGTCTCACTATTACTCTGATCAGACGAGAAAAGACGTCACACCAGATGATACTGATCGTCCATAATAAAAAAGATTGATGATTTCACGCATCAATCTTTTTTATTGCCTTATAAAGGCTAACTTTTGCTGATAAATATTATCAGTGTCAAAATCACTGGGTCCGTGGTGAGCACCAGACACCCAAGTTGTTTTGGCTGATTGACCAACGATATCGCCATATTCTTGCGCTAATTTGACACTTTGTAAATACGGTACAACATCATCCGCCGTCCCTGCCAACAAATACAGTGGTGGCATTTTTTGACTAAAATAAGTCGCCGGATTAGCTTGTGCAACCAGTTCTGGCACATCAGCCGGTCGCTGATTATTTAACATAATGCCTTCAAATGACAACTTTGAACCAGTCTCGGAGAATTTTGGTGTTATGCCTAACTTTTCAAACTGTGGCACAAATTGGTCAACTTGGTAAGGCCCGTATAAGCCAATTACATGCGAAATTCGAGGTAACTCACCAGATGTTGCACCTTCCGGTTTTTCACCTAACATAGCACCACCCGAAATACTGGCTGCAGTCAAAACGGCCAATTGAGCACCGCTTGACTCACCAATCAACACCACATCAGTCATATTTAACCCATACGTTTCAGCATGAGCAACTAAAAATGACAGTACCGCGCGAATTTCAGCAATTTGATTCGGAAAATGATTCGTGTGAACGGTATTGAGTGAATAGTTTGGACTCACAACGGCGTAATGATCAGCTAAAAATCGCAAACTTGGTTGTAATTTGTAAGAAGACTTTTCCCCACGTAATAAGCCCCCACCATAAATATCTACAATAACCCCAACTGTATGTTGCGTCTTTGGTCGGTAAATATCAAGCTGATGACGCGTACCGCTAGCATAATCAACATCACGAAAGACCGTTATATTATCCGGCACTTTAGCCGGAACGTATTGATAAATTTTATCTTTGAATAACATACCCTTATTATAGTTTGGGGCGTATCTTAATACAAATATTTCGATTACAAAGGTTGTATCAAACGCTTATTCTAAAATACATATTTCACCCTTTTAAAACGTAAATGCGGTAAAATGAGGTAAATATCATTGTTGGGGTAACATTATATGTCCGAAAATCTTGACCACTTAAAACGCAATCATTTCCTTGACCTATTATTTGCTGGGCGCTTTGGAATTGAAATCGAAGAACACCGCGTCCAATTAGGACAACCGCGATTATCGCAGCATCCCCACTCACGCAAACTTGGCACTCGAAAAACCAATCCTTACTTCCAAACTGATTTTTCAGAGAGTCAAGAAGAGCTGGTGACTGCGCCAAAACATGCTTCAAAGGATGCTTTAGCCCATCTACATGAATTGCAAACCATCTTGAGCAATGAACTAGCAGAAGATGAAATCATTTGGCCACTTTCCATGCCGCCTCATCTCAATGAAGACGATGTTGACTTCTTATTGACACACTTTGAACGCCCATGGTATCAAGAATATCGTGAAGAATTAATCGCTCGCTATGGTTATTATCAACACATTATGACCGGCGTGCATGTCAATTATTCACCAGCTGATAATTTGATTGATTGGTTTGGATCCCAACATCATATTCAATCCTATCCAGCTGCCAAAAATCGGTTATATTTCCAAATAGCGCAACAAGTCACCGGTTATCGTTGGCTGCTAACCTATCTATTTGGCGCAAGTCCTGTCACTGAAAACAGTGCTGACAACTTACCCAATAATCGACTCGATATCCAGCCAGTACGTTCTTGGCGTGCCAGTGATTTTGGTTTTGCCAATCGCCCCGAA
This sequence comes from Leuconostoc falkenbergense, assembly GCF_014634805.1. Classification (GTDB taxonomy): domain Bacteria; phylum Bacillota; class Bacilli; order Lactobacillales; family Lactobacillaceae; genus Leuconostoc; species Leuconostoc falkenbergense. The sequence continues at coordinate 10,783 of NZ_BMBS01000027.1, read as the reverse complement.
ATTTTAGTGGATTATTCAGATTTTGAAACCCATATTCGCCAAATTAGGCAATACATTGCCAATGGTTATTTCTATGACAAAAGCGAGTTTTACGGTCCAGTCCGACTCAAAGGCCCCGGAGAAATTGAAGATTTGATTCAAAACGGCGCTAATTACATGGAATTTAGAATGTTTGATACAGATCCATTTTCATTAGATGGTATCTCCCAAACCGCTTTGAGTTTTCTACATCTGCTGATTATCGACGCAATTGTTAACCCACAACCTTGGCCAAAACACAGTGCCGAAGGTGCACGCGCCTTTAATCATGTTGTAGCGTTGGCACACCCAGATGAACCACTCAGCAGCACAGCTACCCAACACGCTCGTAATTTGTTGACACGCTTAGCAGAAATTGTTGCCGTATCACCAGCTGATTTGCGTGACGATTTTAATCAGGCGTTAGATTATGCCAAAACGGCATTAGATAATCCAAGACAAACGATTGGTGCTCGTCTCGCTAGCTTCATTAAAAATGACTCACTAACCACCTATGCTGTAACACGTGGACAAGCCATTTTAAAAACACGTCAACAAGCCAAAGATAATTTTGTTTTTGTACCAAAAAACCTACAAAAAACTTATATTCAAGCGCATAAGCTTGGCTTTAAAACACTCATGCGCGAGGATAATCACTTACAAGTCACTTATGGTGACAAAGTTTGGGCTTTTATGAGTGACGAAGACCTCACAAAATATCTGCCAAATCATGTCGAAAAATGATTTTAAAATGAGAAAAGTAAAATTAACATTGCTTTTCTTTTTTTATTGTTTTATAATTAATCACATGAACAAGCAAATGACTTCACAAGTAAACAACACAATTATCAACGCGATTATTATTATTTAGTAATCGGGTTGTTATTTTGCGTAACGACTCGCTGCATGCCTGTCGTTACGGTTTCAAGTGACTTAAATCTCATTTGATAGCGTAGCTGCTATTGAATGAGATTTTTTATTTGCCATAGCACAGTGACTACCACTTTGGTAGCACAATATCTCGGAGGAAAATTATGACGACATCACAAGAATTAGCTAACCATTTATATCAGGCTTTCGCCACCAATACGCCACTTGACCGCGACGCTTTTGTTGGCGTTGTCAACAGTTTTGAAGAGGCGTATCAAGTACAAGATGCCGTTCTTAAGCAAAAAGGTGAACCAGTCGCCGGCTATAAAGTGTCATTGACATCACCTGAAACACAAGCGATGTTCGACTCAGATTCCCCACTTTATGGTGGTCAACTGGCCAACAAATTCTTACCTTCTAATACTAAATTTCACCTGAGTGATTATAATGAACCACTTGTGGAAGTTGAAATGCTCTTCACAGCCAAAGAAGATCTCACGCCCGACATGACACCGGAAGAATTGCTACAACACACAACCGTCGCACCAGCACTGGAATTGCCCGACGCACGCTTTGCCAATTGGTTTCCAAAATTAGATAAATATTTAGTTTTGAGTGACACTGCTGTCGGTGGTGCTGTTGTTTATGGAACGGCTCGTGACGGTGCTGACTTGACACTCAAAACACTAGCTGATGTAAAAGCTGTTCTCACCCACAATGGTGAAGAAGTAGCCAGTGGTCAAGGATCTGAAGTACTTGGCAACCCTGTTTTCTCTTTGAAGTGGTTAGTAGGCAAATTATTTTCACAAGGCAAAAAATTCCCTGCGGGAACACATGCTTCAACCGGCACATTTTTACTACCACCATCTTTGACGGCGGGTACTTGGTCAGCACAATTTAGTGACGATTTTGGCACTGTCACTGTCGAAGTCGATTAACAAAAAAAGATGTTTCACATGAAACATCTTCTTCATAGGCTTGTAGCTCAATGGTAGAGCGTTGCGCTGATAACGCAGAGATAGAGGATCATTCCCTTTCGGGCCGATTAAAACAAAACATGAATTAAAATAACCGCCAAAACAACTTGTACGAAACCTGTGACCAAACCATAACTCAGGAACTTGCTACCAGATTTCTTAATAATATCCAGTTTCAAGTTTAGTCCAATTCCTGCTAAGTTAACAACACCGAAGAAACCAGAAACTTCTTTTGCCCCTAACGTCAGCAAATGTGGCATTGGCAAAAAACTATTAACTAACAGCAAAATAACGAAAGCAATGATGAACCATGGAATTTTAAGCCCTTTTGAAGCAACTTTTGTCTCACCGTTTCCCTGGTCACGCTTTTGTGCCATCTTAGCAAATACCAAGACAACGACCGTTAACATGATAACCCGCAACATTTTAAACAAAGTCGCATAGGTCACAACTGTTGGGTTAATTAAGGCCGCCGTTCCAACAACTTGACCAACTGACTGAACAACACCACCAACTAATGCACCTAATAATAAATTATGATTGCCAACTAAGTGTGGACCCACAACTGGCAGCAATAGCAATAACACCACACCAGTTAAACTAACAGTCGCAACTGCTGTACGCCGTTGATCATCATTGGCACCAATGGCCGGCGCCACCGAGGCAATGGCACTTGAACCACAAACCGCATTGCCAGCTCCCATTAACATGGCTGACTTATCACTGACCTTAAATAGTCGGCCACCCATCCACAGCACAATAATAATTGTTAATGTCATTTGAATTAGAATAAAGGCCAACCCGTTGATGCCCAAATTCTCGATGGTTCGCAATGTTACGGTCAGTCCCATCAAAGCAATACCAATTTCGATCGGATATTTTTCCGCCCATTTCATCCCCGGTGCAAATGAACCGCGATTTAACACAGTGTTGCCTAATAAAATACCTAACAACATCGCAATCGCTTCTGCGCCCAAAAAAGGTAACCAGTTCGCCAAAATTTTAGCGACAAAAGACAAAATTAAGGTAATGATAATACCCGATACCATATTTGCTTTTATTTTCATGTTCTCTCCCGTCAATCCTTAAAGTTATAATACAGATAATATTACCCCTGCATTTGCTATTTGTAAAATAAATATTTATAATGTATTCAATTAAAAAGATTAATAGGAATGGGCTATGTTCAAATTATTACAAACATTCATTGCAGTCTATGAAACGCGGTCTTTTTCAAAGGCAGCAGACCAATTATTTATCTCGCAACCCAGCGTCAGTGTACATATTAAGCAACTGGAAACTGAATTAAAAACAACCCTATTTGACCGAAATGGCCGTACCGAATTAGCACCGACAACTAATGCCCGTATGTTGTATCAGCGGGCGCTAGCGCTTTTAGATGATTGGCAAAAGACCACCGACAGTCTTGTTCAAAATCAACGGATCACTATCAAGATTGGTGCCTCGCAAACGTCAGCAACCGTCTTATTGCCTAAAATGGTAGCTCATATTAAAAAAGATGATTTCAATACCACTGATTTCCAAATCGAAATGCATAATTCCGAGGAAATTCTAGCTGGTGTATTGAATCATCAGTTTGATATTGGCTTAATTGAAAAGCCGATTACACATGATTTTATTGTGCGTGAAGCCATTGCTGCCGACCAGTTAGTGCTAGCCGGTAATCTTAGTAGCGACCTATGGCTGGTGCGTGAAAAAGGTTCTGGTGTATATCATTACACGCAACAATATTTCAAGCAAGAAAACATTGTCCCAGACCATTTTCTAACCATTGCCAACAACGACGTGATTGTCAAAATGCTGGCAGAAAACTTTGGTAAGTCGATTGTCAGTATTCAAACACTGCCCAATGGCGTCCCTTATCAATCTTTAAATAGTAATTTTAATCGTTCATTTTATTTAATTCGCTCAGCGCATGAAAATCGTGCTGATGTCTTGAAATGGCATAAACATTTCGCAAAAATTGCCACCCAATTATAGAAATTCAACTTGACCGTTGACAAAAGCCTTAATTCTTGCCAAACTTTCCACATGAATACCACGCTCATCTAGTAGCTGGCGTCCTTTTTGGAAAGTTTTTTCAATGACAATACCGGCCCCAACAACGTTTAAATCAGCATCTTGGGCAATTGTTAGTAAACCATCAACCGCCTGACCGTTAGCTAAGAAGTCATCAATAATGAGCACATTCTCGCCTGCTGTCAAAAAGCGCTTGTCAATCATGATATGATTGGTTGTTTGCTTAGTAAATGAATAGACGTCAGCAGTCCACACATTATCTGGCAACGTTAATGACTTGTTTTTACGCGCAAAAACAACCGGCACGTGTAGCGCCAATCCAGCAAAAACGGCTGGTGCAATACCAGAAGTTTCAACCGTTAGGACCTTATCAATCTTCTCATTAGCAAATAAACGCGCAAACTCTTGTCCCATTGCTTGCATCAGTTCTGGATCAATTTGATGGTTCAAAAATGAATCGACTTTTAAAACGTCTTCATTTAATACCCGACCATCTTTTTGAATGCGCTCTTCTAACAATTTCATTGTGCTAACCCCTTTTCAACTATTTTACCATCCATTACTTGTTCGCCGTCGTCATTAATTTTACCATTAAGAATCATGTTCAACACAACTGCTAAAATTGATGTCACGACCACACTGTTGGTCACAATCAGTTGAATGGTTTGTGGCAAATGCTGGAAAAATTGTGGGTAGACCGTCACGCCAATGCCACCACCAATTGATAACGCTGCAATCACTAAGTTTTTCTCAGAATCAAAGTTGACATGGCGTAAAATATTGACACCTTGCACACCAATCGTCCCAAACATAACAAACATTGCACCACCCAATACAGCACTTGGGATTATCGTTGCTAATGCGCCAAACTTTGGTAGCAAACCAATAATAATTAAAATAATTGCTGCAAAATAAATCGGTTGTTTCGTTTTCACGCCTGAAAGTCTAACCACACCAACGTTTTGACTGAAGGTTGAATAAGGAAATGTGTTAAAAATACCAGACAAAATGACCCCTAAACCTTCGGCTCGATAACCATTAGCCATGTCGTGTGCACTTAGCTTACGGCCAGTCAAATCAGCTAACGCAAAGTAAACACCCGTTGATTCAATCATACTCGTTAATACAATCACGATCATTGTGATAATGGCTGAGGTATGAAATGTCGGAACACCCAAGAAAAATGGCGTTGGCACGTGCACCCAAGCAGCGGAAGCAACAGGTTCAAGCGACACTTTACCTAAAAAGGCTGCAAACACAGTGCCTAAGATAATACCTAATAGAATTGCGATTGCTTTAACGAAGCCCTTAGCAAACAACATAAAACCTAAAATAATAATAATCGTGACTAACCCGACCAATAGATTGCTTAAATCACCATAACTCTTGGCACTCACATCACCGCCACCCCAATTCAGTAAGGCAACCGGTATCAAAGTAAAGCCAATCACTGTAATCAGAGAACCAGTGACAACTGGCGGAAAATAGGCACGCAATTTGGCAAATAGCCCACCAATTAGGAAAACAAAAATTCCGGCAGAAATGGTTGCACCATACATCGCACCAATGCCCAACGTACTACCTATGTTAATCAAGGGTGATACGGATTGAATGGCTGAACCAAGCACGACGGGCATGGCAATACCAGTTAATGGTGTTCGCTTCAGTTGTAGCAATGTTGCCACACCAGTCATCAAAATATCCACTGAAATCAAATAAGCCATCTGTGCCGCCGAAAATTTCAAGGCTGTTCCAATCAGCAAAGGCACCAACACACCGCCCGAATACATCGCTAGCACATGTTGTAATCCTAAGAACAAAGATTGTACTTTGTTTTGTTTCACCGCGTTATCCATTTTTCCCTCGATTTCTCGCTGCAATTAAAAAAACTGACCATTTCCCTATCAGAAAAGGCCAGCATTGTCTTGTAATCGAATACTAACTTGCGATAGTCGCACTTTTTGGCGTGCGGTAGAAACTAGGTCACCATTTTTAACCAATTATATCTGCAATTAATTTATGCTTATAGCTTATCAAATTACATGTTAAGAATGCAAGTTTTTCACGGTATTCTTTTTGCAGAGCAGTATTGTCATTACGTTTACAGCACTGAAATCGTGAACGACTGCAATTAAACATCAAAATTCACAATTTGTTCACTTAAAAGTCGTCTTATCTTCCACCCCCCCTAGTAGAATGAGGGTCTAGACTACTATGGAGTGGAAATATGCGTGTTAGAAAATCATTATATATTATCATCATCACCTTATTAATGACTTTATCAGGCCCTCTGCAAGCTGTGACAGCGTCTCAACTATCAGAAAAAAATAATAACCAACCAGCAACGACAATGCGGTTACCTAATGAGGGGCGTTCTGATTTGCAGGAATTGATTCAACGGGTGGATGCTAATGTTGGTGATGATTCTGCTGAGGGAAAATCATCAGAGTCAGAAGTAGATGAGCATGAGGAAGTCGAGCCACCGATTGAAGATAGTAATCTGCCAGAATCAGAGGAACAAGGTAATCAAAAATCAGTTGTAAAAGCTAAAGCACCAAGAGCCATCACAACTAATACCAACGGCACTTCCACTTGGACGTTTGATTCTGCTAATAGCTTGTTGGTCTTTGGTGCGGGTACGCTAGCAGAACGCATTGACAATAATTTAACGAATGCTGGTATTGACCCAACAACAGTCATCAATATTCAATTTAAAAGTGGCGTTGTCGCACCAACTGCTGTGACTTATTTGTTCGCTAATTTAACAAGATTATCTCAATTAATTGATTTGAGCCATTTTGATACATCATCAGTAAAGAGCATGGCATATTGGTTCCAACAGGACAGTGCCTTAGCAACACCAGATTTGAGTGCGTTCAATACGAGTAACGTGACTAATTTGACTTATATGTTTTCTGGAAGTGGTGTGACCAGTTTAGATTTGAGTAGCTGGGATGTTACCAAAGTAACAAGCTTTTCCAACATGTTTTTGAATGCAACTAAACTAACTACCTTAAATCTATCGACTTGGGGCGTTGAACGGACAGCGACGATGGTTGACATGAGTTATATGTTTAAAGACACTGTGAACTTAACCAATTTAAATCTGACCGATTTTAAGACGACTAATGTCACGAATATGGATTCTATGTTTCGCGGTACTGATGTCGGTATAGGCAACAAGCTAGTCAGTCTTGATCTCAGCGACTGGGACGTCACTAAAGTGACCAGATTCTCCGAAATGTTTCGGGATACAAGTAATCTAGCCACCCTAAATCTATCGACTTGGGGTGTTGGACGGACAGCGACTGATGTTACCATGCTTGGTATGTTTCATTTCTGTGGCACAACCAACATAGACATAGACTTAGACTTAACTGATTTTAAAACAACTAACGTCACAAATATGGCGCAAATGTTTAGAAGTAGCAGATTGACCAGTCTTGATCTTAGTTCCTGGGATGTTACCAAAGTGAGCCTTTTTGAGTTTATGTTTTATGGTTCACGTTTAATGACATTGAATTTAGCAAATTGGGGCGTTGGTCGAACTGCGTATTCTGTTTCAATGGGTTATATGTTTGCTGCATGTGGCGACATCAATTTAAATTTGACAAACTTCAAAACCTCAAATGTAATAGCTATGGAGTGTATGTTTGGCGAGAGCAGACTGACCAGTCTTGATCTTAGCGACTGGGACGTCACTAAAGTGCAATATTTTGGCAGAATGTTTTATAATGCAACTAACTTAACAAGTTTGAATTTATCAACTTGGGGTGTTGGACGGACAGCGACTGATGTTTACATGTATCAAATGTTTTCGGGAACAAGTTCCTTAACTAATTTAAACCTGACTAATTTTAAGACGACCAATGTTACTGACATGCGCCATATGTTTTACAAAACTGGGTTAACTAGTCTAGATTTGAGTGGCTGGGATGTCACTAAAGTGACAGATTTTGATAACATGTTTGATGAATCTAGCCTGAGAATATTGAACTTATCAGGATGGCATACTACTGGTTCTTCTGTCTTCCTTATGTTCTACAATACTACCAAGCTCTGGAAAATCACCCTAGGAGAAGATATTAAATTCGCAGAAAATCCTAAATTCACAGCGGCTCCTGCCATTGGCACAACGATTCCGGGTACAAGTTACAAGACGACTGCTGCCAGTTGGCAAATCGTTGGTAGTGGTACAGATTATTATCCTCAAGGGGCAATGGTCACAACGACAGAAATGTACGCTAATCGAACGGAACCAACGACTTATGTCTGGGCTAATCAGTCAGTTCAGCCAACACCTGCTATCAACACAATTTCATCCCTTACCTTTGGCACGTTAGGGGCTAGTGACTTCTTTAATGGCAATAGCCCTCTGGCAACCAACATGGCAACCGGCTTAGTGAGCTTAAAACATTTAGATAACAGTACAACGTATAATGTTACCGTGGCACAAACAAGCGACTGGACAACTGATGGTGAATCAGCTACGATTGCTAAGTCAAATTTGAAGATTAAATATGGCGCTAATGATTTGTCCACGGGAGCTTGCAGTTTCTGGTCGGGCACATCAGCGACTGCGACCAAGAGTATTGCTTTTAATCATGATGATACCAAAAACTTCAGCATTTGGTTGAACCCAAGCACTGTGCTTGATACAGCATTGCTTGGTAGCAACTAGAATCAGAATTAACATGGACGTTGAGTGAGACGCCATAATAAAACGAATGGACAACAATAAGTTGCCCATTCGTTTTTTATTTCCTAAAGAACCCACTCAACAACAGTAACAAACTGACAACAGCCATCAATACTGCAGTAATGACGAGTGTCACCCACCAGCCACTTTGCGCTGCAGCAAATGGTAGCCACTTGACGTTTTCCCCATAAAAGCCACTAACAATTGTCGGTACAGTCAAAACAATGGAATAGACCGTCAAGACTTTCATCGTCCAGTTCAGGTCACGATTACTCAAATTTCCCAGCGCATCACTCACCGAATTAATCACTTCCATAGCCAAATTAGCCATGTGCTCAGCTTGCCCAACTTCGACACGAACATCATCAATATGTTCTAGCTCGAAATCTTGCAACGTTTTTTTGAAGTCCGTCCGATAATTATCCAGCATTGCATGATTATTGGCTAATGAATTTTGAATATAAATCATTTGCGTTTGCAAATGTAACAAATCATTCATTTGCTGTGTTGTACGTTTTTTCTCGGCAAATTGTGCTTGAATGACACGTCTTTTGCGATTAATAGACGTGATTTCATCAACATAGCGCGTCATTAATGAATAAAGCCCTGTCATAATGAAATCAAAGGCACTAATATCGTCATCAGCAGCACGAACTTGCTGATTTTGTGGCTCTAACAACACCGTTTTAATGTAATCAGTTGGCTCGTGCGTGAAAGTATAAACATCCCCATGTGCAAACAAAATGCCGATTGGTCGCGTTTCCACATTTTTAGGGTGATAAGAAATCACGTCGATTACCATTAATGCTTCATCAGCAGCATGATCGTATTCCATACGGACACTTTCATTGTGGTCGACCGCATAATTAATCATTTCATTGGTCAAATGATGCTCTGATATCAACCGTTGATGCTCTTCCGGCGTCAAATTTGACACGTGATACCATTTAAAATTTTTAACTGCTTTAACTGTGTCAATCATTTTCTACCATCCCTGTACGTCACATTCTGTGGTCTAGCAAGCTGAGATTTTCTAATCCGGACAAAGCCCTCACGATCATAGAATCGTTGTGCGCCAACATTAGCTAAAACTACTTTCAATTCTAGCGGTTCAGTCACAGCCTGACGCGCCCACTCTAACAAACGTGCCCCAATACCATAACCTTGCCAGCCCTCTTTAACAAATAACAAATGCAAAAAATGATCCCATTCAGACAGCGACGCAAAGCCGACAATCTCATTTCCAAAAACAGCTACCATCACTCGCTCACCACGAGAATCTGCCAAAAAATCAGCTGACCTAGGGTGTTTCACCCATGGAAAATGATGTTGTCGGCTCTCCAAATAAATACGCGCAACTGCGTCTGAATCTTCAGGTCGCATTGCGCGTAGTACAAGTTCGGTCGCTACTTTATTTGGCAAAAAACTCTTTTGATTGGTCATTGATGTTCTCTTTTGCTTTGGTATCTGAATTCCAAAATGGTACGTAAACCTTACCTAATATATGTTTCTTTTCAATAAAGCCAAACATGCGGCTATCATTTGATACGGAACGATGATCTCCTAGGACAAAATACATATTTTTAGGCACCACACTTTTGTTCTGATCTTTCTTTTGCCACAAATCCTCGCGAGCTGACAATGTCTTCAGCGTCCAATTTCCCCACGTGCCACTGGTGCGCTGATCGTTATCAATATAGTCTTGATTGACCTTTTTGCCGTTAACATATAAGTTAGCGCCGCGATGTTCCACTGTATCACCAGCCACCGCAATAACGCGTTTCACATAGTCCTTATGCCCTGACTTGATTTGTGGATCTTCATGCGTTGCATCAAATACAATCACATCACCACGTTTAATCGTCGCCAATTTATTTTCGATAACAAGCTCACTATTTTCTAAACTAGGCCACATTGAAGGCCCATCAACTTTAACCAAAGTGAACCAAAAAGTCCGAATTAACATCGCAATGGCTAATCCAATGACAATTGGCACAACCCAATTTTTGATAAAATTTTTCACTTACTCTACCTCTTCAATATTACATCATATTATAACATATATCGGTTTCAAACATGATTGTATACAAAAAAGGCAACGCATTTGAAGTGAACCCAATAACTTGGACAAAATAAAAAAATGTCCAGAAAGTTATTGGGTTTTTCTATGTCTAAATAT
>NZ_BMBS01000026.1 GCF_014634805.1 Leuconostoc falkenbergense | reverse complement strand
AAAGTATGATAATGTGCAAGACATCATCAAGACAGCTTGGCAGTGGCATCAGAGTCATCCTAAGGGTTATGATGATCGTCAAGACTAAAAAAACGATTTCTAAATCAGAAATCGTTTTTTTTGATGACATAAATAATCATAAAAACACGAAACCCGATGAACTAACGCGTTCATCGGGAAATATTTTTGAGAGAATATTCTCTCCCGAATATATTCTCTTCTCTCTCAAATATTCTCTCAAAAATATTTCCCGATGAACGTGTTAGTTCATCGGGTTTCGTGTTTTTATAGGCTATAAGTTAGCTGTATTCATTACTCAGCTGAACAAATATAGGCGCAAGTATAAAAAGTCCTGAATTTTTGTAACTGTTTTTAGAATAGACCAGATACTAGTTTGTAGTGCACACTAAAATAGATTAGAAATCGCTTTAAACGTTGAAAGGTCAGACATAACAATATTGACTTGACAATTATTATCTGGCTATTTGTTGCTTATAAGTTTTATAAACTGTTGCTAAGAGCTGTGACTACTTTTTAAAGAAAAGTTAATCACGATAGTTCGTTAGACAAAAATGAATCTGATAATTAAGAGGGAGGTTCGCTTTTGTGTTTTAAAGATGTATGCATAGGCTGACTTTAGGGTCAGTCTTTTTGATTCTAATTGATGAATAATAGGTTAATTGATATGTTGCCTATTGATCAAATTTGTGTTATTATATTTTGTGTTGTAAAAACAGGTGATATGGTCAGCTAGCTCAGTTGGTAGAGCAACGGACTCTTAATCCGTGGGTCCAGGGTTCGAGCCCCTGGCTGACCATTCTGGAAAACCACTCAGAAAATATCTGGGTGGTTTTTTGCTGCATTGATTGATATTTTGGTAGCAGATAGTTTGTGAAATGTCTTGATATTTCTGCCTTTATTTGTCACAAATAAGCAGGCGTATATTTTGTTTATATAAGTTGGTTGCACAAACAAACTAACCGTGTTATGATATTTGAGTAAAGTTGTGATAACGTTTTCACTAAAAAGTACGTTTATTCACAATTAAAAATATTATCTGGGAGATATGGTTATGGATGCAAATCTTGAAAAAAGAGATGAATTTGCCAAACTAACAACTTGGGATCGTGTGAGTTATGGTTTCGGTGATTTCGCTCAAAACTTGGTGTTTGGAACAGTTGGTGGCTTTTTGCTATTTTACTTAACAAACATTAACGGCATATCAGCCGGTGTTGGTGCAACGATATTTTTAGTTGTTCGTTGGATTAATGTTGTTTGGGATCCGTGGGTTGGAACTGTTGTTGATAAAGCTAAAATTACAAAGAATGGTAAATATCGGCCATTTCTTTTGAATTTTGGTATTCCACTAGTTATTTTAGCGGCGCTGTTGTTTTTACCTGTTGCAAAAGTGCTAGGATCTGGTTCTGCCGCAACTGTTGCTTATGCAACTGTTTCATATATGGCAACAGCGTTGGTGTACTCATTTGTTAATATCCCTTATGGTTCATTAAATGCATCATTAACTCGCGATGAAATGGAAGTGTCGAAGTTAACTTCAGTTCGTATGATGCTGGCTAATGTGGGTAACTTACTGGTTTATACAATATTTCCTTTGTTTGTTCAATTAGCTTCACCTAATGCAAAAATGACAGATACTGGTCTGTTTGGTTTAAAGTTGAAACTAGGAAATTATGCTGCTCCTTCAGCAGCTGGCGCATGGTTTAAAGTTTACGGTATATATATGGTTATTGGGGCCGTTGCTCTGTTTATCGCTTATCGTAACACCAAAGAACGCGTTCTAGCCTCAGAAGAATCAACGGATCAGGTTAAGTATTCTGATTTGTTTGCTGAATTAAAGCGTAATGCAGCTTTGCGTAACCTTGGTATTTTCTTCTTAGTTGGCTTCACCTTGATGTTCTTTGGAAATACAGTTTGGCCATACTTCATGCAATATAACTTTGGTGTTGAGGGCGGTAAGTCAGCTTTGATGGCATCAATCGGGTTAATTGGTTCAATCCCAGGTATTTTCTTGGTAGTACTTTGGCCAAAATTGCGTGCAACGCTTGGTAAAAAAGGATTTTTCTTCACATTCTTAGCCATCTTTATAGTTGGTCAGTTACTACTGTTTGCTTGGTCTAAGAATCCTTCTTCAGACTGGTTGGGATTCACTGGTCGTTTCCTACAACAGTGGGGCCTAACGTCTGCAACTGGTTTCATGTGGACTTTGGTTCCTGAAGTTGTCTCAAATGGTGAGTATATCTCAGGTAAGCGTGTTGCTGGTATTATCAATGCTATCATGGGACTATTCTTCAAAATTGGTTTGGCACTTGGTGGTATTATTCCTGGATACCTTTTGCAGATTATGCACTTTAAGTCTGGTGCTTTGACACAAACTGCCAGTGCACAATTTGGTATTGCATTGTCAATGATTTGGTTACCAATTGTGATGGCAGTTATTGCCATGATTGTCATCAGTCGTTATCCATTGTCGGATGAATATGTTGACAAGATGAACCAAGAATTGAAAGAAAAAAATAGTTAATTAACTAAAACAACATTAACAGGCACTGTTCATAGATTTGCTAAATGGTAAATTTATAATCTTTGACTGGAAGTGTTGTTTTTTATTGCAATCTTATAAGTACTGCGGGATACTAAAGATAGTTTTGTTAATAGCAGTTATTAAAATATATTGGGGTAAAAAGTAGTGAAAAAAACTATCGGGCATGTCAAAATGCCATATATATTTGTTATTTTAATTTTAGTTGTTATTTTTGGGGTTCTAACGGTACGACATTTTGATAAGCAGGAGAAATCAGCGTCGCCAGATGTTAAAAAGTCGACATCAACAGCTAAGTCAAAAAATACTTTTCCAAAGGGTGTCAAATCAACCGATTGGGATTTAGTCTTGGTGAACAAAAAAAAGCCATTGTCAGCAGAGTTAAATTTTAATAAAGTAACGGTTGATGACAAACAAATAGATGCTAGAATTCAACAGCCTTTGGCTAATTTCCGTCAAGCTGCTCAAAAAGCAGGATATGCCACAACTTTAGTTTCAGGTTATCGTTCCATTGCCTATCAAAAACAAATTTTTGATAATTCAGTTGCACAATATGAAGCCAATGGTTTGAGTGCAACTGAAGCCAAAAATAAGACGGCACTTGTCATCCAAACGCCGGGTGCTTCAGAACATCACACAGGGTTAGCTGTCGATTTGGCGGGGGATGATGCATTAGCGGCCTATCCTGCGCTGCAAGCCGAAATGGATCAGTACGCCTCTCAGAAATGGTTGATACAACATGCACCAGATTACGGATTTGTATTACGTTTCCTAAGTGATGCTAAGTCAATTCAACAGACAGGTATTGATTATGAATCATGGCATTTTAGATACGTTGGCGTGGCAAACGCAAAATATATGACCCAACATCATTTAACCTTAGAGGCGTATGTTGCTGCTTTAAAAAAGGCCAATCGTTGATGTCAAAACCAATTGATTTCGTCTGCAAGTAAGTGACAATTTTGCTATACTTAATAAGTAAATATTTTTAGCAGGTTTGTTAAATACTCACATTAACTTAAAGGAGAACTGGCATGATTGTATTATCAGGCACCATTGGCGCCGGCAAAACAAGTTTAACAAAGATGTTGGCCCAGCATTTGGACTCAGAGGCGTTTTATGAAAGCGTGGACGATAATCCAATTTTGCCTTTATTCTATGAAGATCCAAAAAAGTATGGTTTTTTGTTGCAAATCTATTTTCTGAATAAGCGTTTGGCGCAAATTAAAAAAGCACAAGTTGTCACAAAAAATATCCTTGATCGTTCAATTTTTGAAGATGCTTTGTTGTTCCAATTAACTGCTGATTTAGATCGTGCCACACAGACGGAAGTCGACATTTATAAATCTTTGGTTGATAATATGATGGCTGAAATTCCTGGGGGTGCTTCAAAAGATCCTGACCTATTGATTCACGTTCGTGTTAGTTTTGATACAATGTTGGCACGCATCAAAAAGCGTGGACGTTCTTATGAACAAATTGATGAAAATCCAAGTTTGTATGAATATTATCAAGAACTGAATAGTCGTTATGATGATTGGTTTGAAAACTATGACCGATCACCCAAGATTCAAATTGATGGCGATCGTTTTGATTTTGTTGAAAATCCAAAAGCACGAGCAGAAGTATTTGATATGATTGATGCTAAATTATCTGAGACAGGTGTGCTATCATTTTAAAAGTATCAGCGACTATATATGGCTCCTAACTGATGAGTTGGGAGCTTTCTGTTATAATAAAACAAAATGGGAAATAATAACATGGAAAACTGGCATAGAATTGTTGTCAAAGTGGGAACAAGCACCATTGTTGATAGTGATGGTCAAATTAAATATTCAGTTATCAATCGTTTGGCGCAAACACTCACAAGTTTACAGAAAAGTGGGCACGAAGTGGTATTAGTTACTTCGGGCGCGATTGGTGTGGCGATGCAACAAATGAAGCTTCAGTCACGGCCTAAAGAAATACCACAACAACAAGCATTAGCAGCCATTGGACAGACATATTTAATGTCACTTTACAACCAAAGCTTTGCGTTTTATCAACAAATGATAGGACAAGTTCTACTGACGTATGACGTTTTTGATAATAAAGTAATGCTTGAAAATGCTATCAATGCTGTCGAGGCATTGTTGGCAGAACATGTTATTCCAATTATTAACGAAAATGATGTGATTGCAGTAGATGAATTGGATCATCAACATTCGTTTGGTGATAATGATCGGTTGGCAGCAATTGTAACACATGAATTGCAAGCCGATGGTCTAATCATTTTAAGTGACGTTGACGCGCTGTATACTGCCAATCCAACAATTGATACCAATGCTACACCTATTCGTCGTGTCACGGCAGTTACTGATGAAATTCGGATGAGTGCCACTGGTTCTGTTTCTGGTCTCGGGACAGGTGGTATGAGTACCAAATTATTGGCAGCCGAACTTGTGATGGCACATCGTGGCAAAATGGTGCTAATTAACGGTGCCAATCCAGCTTTAATTTTAGATGTTATAAAAGGTGAAGCCGTGGGCACTTTGTTTCAAGGAGAATAAAGATGGAAACAATACAAAATATTGGTAAAAGAGCAAAAGCAGCAACGTTGGATGCTGCACAATTGTCTCTTGAGACACGCAATCAAATTCTAAAAATGATGGCAGCTGCCATTACGGAAAAGTCAGATGTCATTATTGCGGCTAATCGGCAAGATTTAGCATTAGCAACAAATCTGGCTGCACCAATGGTAAAACGACTAACGCTTGATGAGGCGACCATTCAAAGCATTGCTGACTCTCTTTTGGCAGTCGCACAATTACCTGATCCGTTAGCAGGTCCGTATGAAACGTGGGAAAATCACGCCAAATTAAAAATTGTAAAAAAGATAGTACCTTTGGGTGTTGTGGCAATGGTTTATGAAGCACGACCAAATGTCACTGTTGACGCAGCTGCGCTCACACTGAAATCTGGTAATGCTGTTATTTTACGAGGTGGGAAAGAAGCAATTGCCTCAAATACAGCACTTGCAGCTATTTTACGTGATGTTTTGGAACAACGTCATCTTAATCCGGATATGATTCAACTGATTACTGACACGTCACATGACTCGGTCAATCAGTTACTTCATATGAGAGAATATGTGGACGTCTTGATTCCACGAGGATCGGGTCATTTTATTGATTTTGTTGTGGCTAATGCCACGGTTCCTGTAATTGAAACCGGTGCTGGTAATACGCATATTTTTGTAGACGCTAGTGCTGATCAAGATGAAGCCATTAATATTATTCATAACGCTAAAACGCAGAAGCCAGCGGTCTGCAATGCTGCCGAGAAGTTGTTAATTCATGCTGATATAGCGGATGAATTTTTGCCAAAGATTACTGGTCGATTAAGAGCTGCGCATGTTGAATTACGAGGTGATGAAGCATCTCGAGCGATTGAAAGTGATTTGACACCAGCTAGTGAGCTTGATTGGGACACGGAATATAATGACTTAATTATGGGCGTTCGTATTGTTTCTGGAATTGATGAGGCAATTGAGTGGGTGAATCGGCACACAACGCACCATTCTGAAACCATTATTAGTGAAGATGCTGAAAACGTTGCCAAATTTATGAATGACGTTGATGCTGCAGTCGTTTATCGAAATGCCTCAAGTCGTTTTACGGACGGATTTGAGTTCGGGTTCGGTGCAGAAATTGGCATTTCAACTCAAAAACTTCATGCACGTGGTCCAATGGGTCTGAAGGCTTTGACAACAATCAAATATGAAGTGTTTGGCGATGGTCAAATTCGTGCATAAATAAAGAGACATGTCAGTAAGACATGTCTCTTTATTTAGTCTTTAGTTGTATTTAAAACAGTTAACATAAGATTTTGGAAATCATTTACAAAACGTTGTGTGTCAACGAGTACAACGGCTTTAGTAGTTGTTGGCTCCAACAATCTACTTTTATCTCCGATAGTGCGACCGTAATCGCCACTTTCTTTATCATAAGTGACACGCATGGCTAATGAAATTGTGGTGACATAGCTTGGGTCAATACCAACAGCTACTGCTAGCGGATCATGGAGTGCGGCACCTTTTTTGTCGATATTCAGTTTATCATAGGCGTCAATATAAAAATCCATTAAATCAGCATATTTTTCACCTGCGGTTGTTCCTAGTAAGCGCCATGCAGCAGTTTCCTTTTTTGTTAATAGCGTTCGTAGGGTAACATCAAGACCAACCATCGTTAAATTGTCCTGATGGGTGAAAGCAAAGTCGGCAGCCTCGGGATCTTGATGGATGTTAGCTTCAGTGAATGGGGTGACATTGCCTGGAACTGTTAAGGCGCCGCCCATCAATGTCGTATTACCAATTAAGTACGCAACGTCGGGATCTTTTTTAATTGCAGCCGTCAAGTTAGTTAAGGGACCGGTAGGAATAAAAATTAACTCATCTTGATACCGGTGTGCAGCTTCAATTAAGAAATCGACCCCAGATTGTGCGGAAACTTTTTGAGGTGATGTTGCCAACAAAACATCACCAACGCCGTTTTTGCCATGAATAGCTTGTGAAATTGGCATAACGTCAAAATGGTCAGTGGTGCTAGAATGACTTTCACCAATGAAAACAGGAACATTGTCTGCACCGAGTAGATGGAGTAAATTCAAAGAATTTTGGGCGGCCGTTGTGACCAGAGTGTTACCATAACTTGAAATAATACCAATGAGATCAACATTTGGGTCTGCGACAGCATAAGCCAACGCAAGTGCGTCATCAATACCTGTGTCAAGATCAAGAATCATTTTTTTAAGGGCCATGAATTTTTCTCCAATTTTTAAAGATATGTTTATTATAACGGACAACAACAATTTTAGGGATAAATTCGCCAAATGTAGGTATAATATTCTTGTAAAGGATAAACAAAAATTGGAGATTTATGAATGACAGAAACAGACATATATGATATTGCCATAATAGGTGGTGGGCCGGTTGGCATGTTTGCGGGATTTTATGCTGGGCTACGAAATACAAAAACAATTCTGATTGAAAGTCTAGCCACTTTGGGTGGGCAGGTAACAGCACTTTATCCTGAAAAAAATATTCTAGATGTTGCTGGTTTTCCTAGTATCAAAGGTTCAGACTTAATCGAATCGTTACAAGCACAACTTGATATGTTTCCTATTACAATCAAAACGAATACGACTGTGGTTAATGTTGCGAAACAAGACGAGTTATTCACAATTGCTACACATGATGGCACGACGCTGTTCGCCAAAACAATTATCGTTACCACAGGTAAAGGTGCATTTGAACCACGTCAAATGCAGGTAGATGGTGTAGATGAGTTAGTTGGACAAGGTGTGCACTATTTTGTTAAAAACAAACACGATTTTTACAATCATGACGTTGCCATTGCCGGTGGCGGGGATTCAGCAGTTGATATGGCAACAATGCTTAATCAATTAACTGCATCGACTGCTTTGATTCATCGACGGGATCAATTTAGAGCGATGGAACAAAGTGTTAAAGCGTTGGAAGCGTCAACAGTGAAACGTGAAACACCGAAAAAAGTGACAAAAGTTGAAAAATTGTCATCTGGCAAGTTAAAACTTACTTTGGCAAATGTTAAAGATGACTTGTTGCATAGTGATTTATTAGTGGATGACCTAATTATCAACTATGGTTTCATTTCAGCTAATAAAACGGTGCAATCTTGGGATATTAAGCCGGAACTTGATGGTCAAGTATTTCATGTTAATCAAGAATTGGCTACTAGTGTTCCTGGTGTATTTGCAATTGGGGATGCCAGCCATTATGTTGGGAAAGCGGACTTGATAGCCATTGGATTTGGTGAAGCACCCAATGCTATTAATGCTGCTATTCGGGTATTTGACCCAGAACGCGGTGGGCCAGGCCATTCTAGTGCCATGGTTGTCCGCGATGGTAAAGTGATATAAAAAATGTTAACCTCTAATCCTGAGGTTAACATTTTTTGTTATAAGTCATGTTTGTGCGCGTTGCCACGGGCAAAATGACGATTATTAGCATGTGTCTCGCGTTTTTTCTGCGTTCGAATTTGTTTTTCTAGCTCAGCAATTACTAAGGTGACATTCTTCAAATTGTTTCTTAGTGAGCGTTGTGATGAAGCATCATGGTTTGACTGTTCTAAGTCATTTTGCAATTGTTTAGCTTGGTTCTGTGCGGTTGAGAGTTTTTGTTGTAATGCTTTGATATCATATAATTGAAACATAGGTGTGCCTTACTTTGCCGAGTCTAATATTGTTACTTTACCAGTGGCATAATCAATTTTAACGCCGGGTTGTACATTAAAAATCCAATAATTCAGATTAAGGCTTTTGCCATTGTCGCTAATTGATTTTGCCATATAATGAACACCACGTGGAATGCGTTCGTTGCCAACATATAAAGGTGTGACTTGTCCACGTACAGTGAGCTTAGGATTTTGTTCAATTGCATCACGAATGTCATCTTCGGCAACTAATTGTCCCGGATAGGCATTTTCTACGCGTGTACCTGTTGTCATATTCTCTGTGACCATTGTCGCCATACCGAAAAATTGATAGCCAACGATGTGCGATTTGTTCCACAAAGGTTGCTTGCTATTACCAAGTTTAACATTGGGATTATTATGATAGCCTCCGACCCACTTTGTGCCGTCAAATCGATCACCAATAAACCAGCCTGATGGACGAACGTCGTATGGCATGCGACTTGGCCTCTTGGTGACTTTAGATATGGCACTTTGACTTGCTACAAAATTGGCCTGTTGTGAGCGACCAAGACTATCTAGTGGCGACAAACTCAAGCCGTCAATTGGTCGTAATTTTGAGGCGTGACTGGGGAAAGTGTCCGCCATTTCAGTTTCACTAAATGTCGCTTTATTATTGTTGACGTGAACAATGTCGCCGTCTAAAGTGCCATCCCATTTAAGATTTAAAAGTGCTTGGTCATTTGGCGCATTAACGGTTGTACGTGATGTTTTCTCAGTTGGCGTGTGTGATTGCTGTTGGTTTTGCCAAAGATAAAATCCAGCAACGAGTACAATGATTAACAGCGACAAAATTTTATTTTGAGGTTGTCTTTTACGAGTATAAGTGCGTTTTCTAGCCATGATATTCTCTCTTTCAACTCATATATCATAACATGTTGTGGATTAATACGAAATGCAATGAGCTCTTTGTATTAAAAACTCATCGCATTTAAGAATTGTTGAATTCTGTTATCTGTGGCACTAAAAAATCCCTCAGCACTACCATCATAACCAATTTGCCCATTTTCAATGAAAATAATATGATCGGCTACTTGACGCGCAAAACCTAAGTTATGGGTCACGACAATCATGGAGGTCCGTTGTGTGGCTAACTCTTTTAGGACATGTAGTACTTGTGCTTCTAATTCTGGATCTAGCGCACTAGTTGGCTCATCGAGCAATAAGTATTCTGG
This sequence comes from Leuconostoc falkenbergense, assembly GCF_014634805.1. Classification (GTDB taxonomy): domain Bacteria; phylum Bacillota; class Bacilli; order Lactobacillales; family Lactobacillaceae; genus Leuconostoc; species Leuconostoc falkenbergense. The sequence goes on along the minus strand of NZ_BMBS01000026.1, from coordinate 19,132 downwards.
TTGCATGGCTAATGCCCGCATAATGGCAACACGTTGTTGCTGACCTCCGGAAAGTTCTGAAGGGTATCGTGCAGCGAGTTCTGTCATACCAAATCGTTCCAGCAATGCTTCTGCTTTTTTTGTAGCAACAGCGACAGATTCTTTTTTGACTTGGACTGGACCTTCTATGATATTTTTTAAGACCGTCAAGTGTGCAAACAAAGCTTTTTCTTGAAAAACCATGCCAAATGTTTGTCGTACATTGAAAATTTCTTTTTTGGCAATAGGTGCTTCAAAATTGATGGTTAAATCATTCAAAGCTAGTGTGCCACTTGTTGGTCTTTCAAGCAAATTTAGAGTACGCAACAGTGTTGATTTACCAGAACCGGAGGGGCCCAGAATAACCGTTGTTTCATGTGCATTGAAAGTTGCTGAAACATCATCTAATGCACGCTTTTCTGGATATTGTTTAATAATGTGTTTGACTTCAATCATATTGTAAACCTCGAGGTATAACGTTCAAGATAGTGTTGTCCCACAGTTAAGATAGTGGTTAATAACGCATAGACCATTGCCACTAACACATACATGGATAAAATTTTGTAGTTTTCGGCGGCGATTTGCTGACTGAGATAAAACATTTCGACAATGGTAATGACACTAGCGAGTGAAGTATCTTTCAATAAGCTAATTAGTGAGTTACTTAGGGGAGGAATTGAAATGCGCGCGGCCTGCGGTAAAACGACTCGCCAATAAACTTGACGATTTGTCATGCCAAGTGACTCGGCTGCTTCTTTTTGTACTTTAGGCACTGATAAAATGGCTGCACGGACACTTTCTGACGCATAGGCGCCAGTATTTAGTGAAAAAACAGTGATTGCAGAGACCCACGCGTTAGCAAAAAAGTTGATGTGTGCATTAGGTAATCCGTAGAACACAATAAACAATTGCACAATCATGGGTGTTGAGCGAAACAGCCAAACATAAAAGGCTGCCAAAGTCTTTAACACGCTCATGATTAGTTTTGCGACTGTTTCAGAGGGCAGCTTTGCAATACGAATTAAAGCTGTTAAAATCGCAAAGATTAATCCTAAAATGAACGAGATCGCCGTCAAAGGAAGTGTGTAGGTTATCGCTGTCATCAATAAACTCGGTAAATATTGTATGGCAAGTTGAATAAATTGTGTCATAAAATCCTCCTAGACGATGTCACAAATCACTTTACAGTTAAATCCGTATTGAAATATTTGTTTGATAATGACTTTAACGTACCATCAGCGCGTAGATCAGCTAATGCTTGATTAATTTTTCCTTGTAAGGTTTTGTTATTCTTATTGATGAGTGCTCCGGCAGGAGCAGCAGGACTTTCTTTGCTTAAATCAATGGCAGCTGTTTTAGCTGACGGATTTGCTTTTTTCCATACTTGGTAAGCACCCATATCATTTAAAGTGCCATCAGCGCGACCAGTAGTAACCATATTCATAGCCTCTGTTATACCGGGAACGGCCACTATTTCTGCGCCAGATTTCTTTGCAAGTGCTCCAAAATTAGAAGTTGTGGATTGCGCCATTTTTTTGCCTTTGATATCAGCTAATGTTCTTAAGTCTGTGGCAGTTGATGGTTTAATTAAAACGGTTTTAGCATAAATGTATGGTGAACTAAAACGATAGTTTTTTTGACGTTCTGGTGTGATTCCAACATTGTTAAAAACGACATCATATCGTTTTGCACCGAGGCCAGCAATTAAGGAGTCCCATTTTGTTTGAACATATTTAGGCTTTAAGCCTAATTTTTTGGCTATTTTGGTCGATAACTCAACTTCAAATCCAGTTAATTTGCCGTTTTGACGGTATGAAAAAGGTGCATAAGTGCCTTCCAAACCGATGGTTAATGTGCCAGATGTTAATGTTTCTGATTTTTGAGATGTATGTCGGGTTGCAATACTGAATACGGCTACGATGACAATGATTAGTGCAATTGCTGTGACAATGATTTTTTTCTTCATGATTTTCTCCATAGAAAAAGGCGCTTATCAAATGAAGTTGATAAGCGCCTGTTGCGTTAGTAAGTGATAGTTTGATGTGGATGAAAATACGTCAAAATACCGGTGCTAACAAGCGCCGGTGGACACAATTTTTAGTTGTAATCATCATTTTTAACATTATTTCTCCAAATTCAATATAAGCTTAACATGTCAGTAATTATTCTGCAAGTTTATTTTTCAAGAGACCATTCAGCCTTAAATTCGCTCAAAAAGTCTAGCATGAATTGTTGTCTTGGTATTGCAATGGCACGAGCTGTGTCAGTATTTAGCTTGTCTTTAATGAGCAACAATTTTTCATAAAAGTGATTAATTGTGGTACTGTCATTGCTGCGATAGGTCGTTTTGTCTTTTGCGATTTTGGGTGGAATACTTGGATCATATAAGACACGATTTTTAACACCACCGTATGTGATTGCTCGTACAACAGCAATAGCACCAATTGCGTCAAGACGGTCTGCATCCTGAACAATTTGACCATTGAGCGTTAAATGAGTTGCATGTTCTAACGAATGTGACCAAGACATATTATCAATAATATCTGTAATAGCTTCGATTTTTTCAGGATCAACGCCAATTGACAATAAAAAGGAAATCATAGCATTTTTAGCAGCAATCACATCTGCTTTGCTGTCATATAATTTATCGTCATACACATCATGGAGCAAAACGGCTGCATGAACGATAAAGGCATCAGCATCAGGTTCATTAGGCAGAATCTTATCTGCCAGCGCCAACACACGCATAATGTGGTCAGACCCGTGTCCGGTGTTGTCCTTTGTTAGGACAGTTGTCATGTATTTGGTAATTAATTCAAGTTGTGACATTAAGTTATCTCCTAATCAATTACAGTTTACCGGTTTTGTTTTTAAAATGAAAGTGTCCTTGCTTCGATAAAAAAATGAAATTTCCTATGAAAAATACCTAATTTTGGTTATAATAATCTTATATACTAAGCCTCATATGGCAAAAAACGTACCCATTTCATGAATGAGTTAGGTTACGTTAAAGAAAGAGGAAGACTCATATGTCAGAACCAAACAATGTTTTATTTAACACTGCCAATCACACAGATTCAGCTGTCATTTACGACAAATTTTCAAAGGCAGAGCAACAATTTTCTGTGAAGAAAGACAAAACTTTCTACATCACGACACCTATCTATTATCCATCAGGTAAGTTGCAACTTGGTAATACTTATACGACAGTATTGGCTGATGCTGCAGCGCGATATCACCGCCTTTTGGGTGACGATGTGTACTTTTTAACAGGTACTGATGAACATGGTTTGAAAATCCAACAAAAAGCAAAAGCTGCTGGCACGTCAGAAATTGCCTATCTTGATGGCATGGCTAAGCAAATCAAAGACTTGTGGCAGTTAATGGATATTTCCTACGATGACTTTATTCGGACGACAGAAGATCGCCATGAACAAGCAGTTGAAAAGATTTTTACGCAATTACTTGAAAATGGTGATATTTATAAGGGTGAATATGAGGGTTGGTATTCTGTTTCAGATGAAGAATATTTCACCGAATCACAACTTGCTGAAGTCTATCACGACGAGCAGGGTAAAGTAATTGGTGGTAAGGCACCATCAGGACATGAAGTTGAACTCGTCAAAGAAGAAGCTTACTTTTTCAAAATGAGTCAATATGCAGACTGGTTGTTAGATTACTACAAAACGCACCCTAATTTTATTCAACCTGAAGCGCGAATGAATGAAATGATTAATAACTTTATTGCGCCCGGACTAGAAGATCTAGCGGTCACGCGGACATCATTTGACTGGGGCGTGCCTGTCCCAGGGGATGAAAAGCATGTGATTTATGTATGGATTGATGCTTTAGCAAATTATATTACTGCGCTTGGCTATGATTCAAATGACACAGCTTTGTTTGATAAATTCTGGCCAGCCAATGTGCAATTAGTTGGTAAAGAAATTGTCCGCTTCCACACGATTTACTGGCCAATTATGCTGCACGCACTTGGATTAGAATTGCCCAAAACGGTTATTGGTCATGGCTGGTTAGTCATGAAAGACGGTAAAATGTCGAAGTCAAAGGGTAACGTTATTTACCCAGAGGTGTTGGAACAACGCTATGGTTTGGACGCAGTTCGTTACTACTTATTGCGTGCCATGCCATTTGGAAATGATGGCGTGTTTACCCCCGAAGACTTTGTCGCCCGTGTCAACTATGATTTGGCAAACGATTTAGGAAACTTACTTAACCGAACTGTTGCCATGATTAATAAATATGAGGGTGGTGTGATACCTGAACTTCATACTGGTAAAACCGCATTTGACGAAGATCTGGTTCGCACTATTGAGGACGCGATTGTTAGCTACAACAAAAACTTCCGTGAACTTCGTACAGCAGACGCACTTGAAAGTGTTTGGACAATTATTCGTCGGGCCAATAAATATATTGACGAGACACAACCTTGGGTTTTGGCTAAAGATGACAATGCTAAGCCAATTTTATCAAGCGTTATGGCACATCTTGCTGGTGCACTACGTGTTGTTGCCGTACTGTTGCAACCGGTTTTGACACAAGCCCCCCGCAAAATATTTGAACAATTGGGCTTGGCGTATGCTGAAAAAGGTGTCGCAATTGGTGGCTTGACATTCGGGAAATTACCAACTGGTGGCCACGTTGTTGCCAAAGGTGAACCAATATTCCCACGTCAAAATGTTGATGAAGAAGTGGCATTTATTTCTGGTTTAGTTTCCAAGGACACTAAAGGAAAAGGTCGTGCTGTAAAAGAAGCAGCTATTGTTGCCGCTAATAAAGACACGACACCAGAAAAAGAATTAATCACATATGATGATTTTGCTAAAGTAGAAATTTTGGCAGCTAAAATCACTGCAGGAGAAATTGTTGCTAAGTCTGAAAAATTGTTGAAATTCACACTTGATGATGGTTCTGGTAAGCCACGACAAATTTTGTCTGGTATTCGTAAGTGGTATGCTGATCCCGCTGTTTTGGTTGGCAAAACAGTTGCAATCGTTGCCAACATGAAGCCAAGGAAAATGGCTGGTGAATTATCTGAGGGCATGATTTTGTCAGCAGAAAAAAATGACATTGTTACCGTTACAATTTTGCCTGATTCAATTGAACCAGGATCTGGTATTGAATAAAAAACACGACTCATACTGAGTCGTGTTTTTTATACTTTTAAATCAATTTGTGGCATGCGTTTGAAAACCGGAATTAAGATTAATGCAACAATTAATCCCATAACTGCCTGCGCGATATTACCAACAATCGAAGCAAGCCAAGCAGGCCAGTTGTACAAAATTGCGCCTGCAAAAACGTAGCCAATAACCATGACAAGACTACCAATTAGTAGAGCAATTGCCTGCGGAAAAATTGATTTGCGATAGCCAATATAGCCAACCAAAAATCCTTCGGCACCATGAATGACTAATGAAAAAATCATCCACTGTGGATAGCCAGCAAGTAAATCAAGTAGTAAGCCACTCATACCGCCAACAATCAATCCGCTTCGAGCACCACCAAGAAGCGCGGCGATGAAAATACCGGCTTCCACAAGATTGACAAAGCCGTTGGTAGCTGGGACGGGAATTTTTATTACATAAGATAGTGCAATGTTAAAAGCGATAATTACCGCTAATATGGCGATATGTTGCGATTTGGAGTTGTGCATATTGTAGTCCTTTGATTGTTTATTTGATCAACGTTTGCAATGTTTTTGATGATATATAATGTATCACTATCACCTTTGAAAAAGCTCATGAGATGGCAGTATGCAAAAATGAAAACGTTTATCATATTCTATCAGTTATTTGTACATAGTGCAATTCGGTTTAGCTTACAAAACGTCATAAGTTTTAATGCTGTTGTTAAAAAATTAGAATAATATGTGCCGTGAAATCAGTATTGTCGTAGTTTGTAATGGTCATTGTAATGACTTTATTGTTCTGTCAAAAAGTATTCTGTTAATGAGAAAAATCTCAGTTTCATTTTTTATATGTGATAATAGTTAAAAAGGGTTGTTTTTTGTTGTTAATCAAGTCCTTTTTTATACGGTCTCGCATTCGCTCATTGTTGAACTTTGTGCTATAATATTGGTGTTGACATAAGTCAAAAATTTTTGGAGGATCTAAAACACATGACTGTTAAGATTGGTATTAACGGATTTGGACGTATTGGCCGCTTGGCTTTCCGTCGCATCCTTGAGTTGTCAGACAAAGCATCAGATATCGAAGTTGTTGCTATCAACGATTTGACAAGTCCTGATATGTTGGCATACTTGTTGAAGTATGACTCAATTCACGGTACTTTGCATGCTGATGTTTCATCTGATGAAAGTGGTATTATCGTTAATGGTAAGCACTATGCTGTTTACTCAGAACGTAACGCTGCTGACTTGAAGTGGGTTGCTAATGATGGTGTTGATTACGTATTGGAAGCTACTGGTTTCTATACTTCAGCTGAAAAGTCACAAGCTCACTTGGATGCAGGTGCTAAGAAGGTATTGGTTTCAGCTCCGGCTGGCGCAGTTCCTACAGTTGTCTACGGTGTTAACCAAGACATCTTGACAGCAGATGACAAGATTGTTTCTGCTGGTTCATGCACAACGCAATCATTGGCTCCAATCGCTAACGTATTGGAAAAGGAATTTGGTGTTAAGACTGGTTTGATGTTGACAGTTCATGCTTACACAGCTTCACAAAGCTTGCAAGATGGACCAAAGTCAGCTAAGTTTGAAAAGCGTCAAGCTAACCGTGATGCAGCTTCAAACTCATTGCCACATTCATCTGGTGCCGCAAAGGCTATCGGTTTGGTTGTACCTTCATTGGATGGTAAGTTGACTGGTTCAGCTATCCGTGTTCCTGTTCCTGATGGTTCAATTACTGAATTGACTGCAGTCTTGAAGAAGGACGTTACAGTTGAAGAAGTTAATGCAGCTATGAAGAAGTACGAATCTGATTCATTTGGTTACAATGGTGACGGATTGGTATCTACTGATATCATCAACGATACACATGGTACTGTCTTCGATCCAACACAAACTGAAGTTGTTGCTGGTGAAGGACAACAATTGGTTAAAGTTGCTGCATGGTATGACAACGAATACGGTTTCACATCAAACATGATCCGTACATTGTTACACTTCGCAACATTGTAAAATTAAAGGCATCACATACCTTAGGGTAAGATTTCATTATGGGAAAACCGCATTAGCGGTTTTTTTGTTGCAATTAATCGCAAAGTGCGGTTTTTAATATACTAATGTTGCAAAAAGTAATAAAAATCAAACAAATCTTAAACAAATGTTGCGATAACAGCATATTCGTCTTAAATGTGATATACTTTACTCAAATATCGAACAGGAGTTCTATTTGTGAAAGTTGCATTTTCTTCAGATAATCACTTTGATTTAAATCACATTGATGTTAAACGCGCAATGCATGCTCAAGCGCTTTATTTGTTAAATCAAAATGTTCAATTATATGTTATTGCTGGTGATTCATTTAATGATTTTGCAGAAACGTTATCTTTTGCACAAGAAATGCAGACGCTGGTGCAAGACAAAATGGCGATCCGATTTATTGCTGGTAACCATGATATGGGCAAAAATGTTAGTTATGACGAGTTAGAAAGTGACATTGATCCACTATATTTCCATAATAAATACATCGACTTAACTGATGACGTAAGATTAATCGGTAATAATGGTTGGTACGATTATAGTTTTGTCGGTCAGGACTATACACAAGCACAAATTGAACAATTTAAAAAAGCTTTCTGGTTTGATCGTCGAATTGATCAGCCAATGAGTGATAAAGAACGCTTTGATATTAACCTGAAACAGATTAACGAGCAACTGTTAGCCGCTGGCAATCGTCAAATCGTTTTAGTGAGTCACTTTGTGCCAAGAGACGATTATATCAAACGTTTTCCGAATGGAAATGCAAGGTTAGATATGGCCAATGCTTTTTTGGGTAGTAATCAACTGGGACAAGCGTTAGATCAATCGTATACAATCGCCACGGTTACTGGCCATTTACATCTACATCCTGCGCCACTGAAAGTAGGTAATAATATTTATTATAATGCTGCTGTCGGTTATAATACTGCTCGGGTTCAGGAATGGCGGAGTGACGATTTTATGACGGAATGGCAGAATCGACTAATTGTTTTAACTTTTTAAACACCCGCGTGTCGGGTGTTTTTTATTACCAACAAAATTTTTGAGTCACAAAATTAGTTTGACAATCGAAATACTCTGTGATAACATTTGACTATCATATATTTTGATTATCGAAGTATTTCTTAGAGAGGAACCATTATGGCAGTTCTTACAACGACTGAAATTATGAATTTGATCCCGAATCGTTATCCTATTTTATATATGGATTACGTTGAGGAGATGGTACCGGATGAATCAATTGTGGCAGTCAAAAATGTCACGATTAACGAGCAGTTTTTCCAAGGACATTTTCCGGGAAATCCCGTGATGCCTGGTGTTTTAATCATTGAATCACTAGCGCAAGCAGCATCAATTTTGATTTTATCCTCACCACAATTCAAGGGCAAGACAGCCTATATGACAGGTATTGATAACGCTAAGTTTAAGAAAATGGTTAAACCTGGCGACGTCTTGAAATTGCATGTCACATTTGGTAAGTTACGCGCAAACATGGGAAGCGTATTGGTCGAGGCCAAAGTTGATGGTAAAACTGCGACATCAGCAGAGTTGATGTTTGTGGTGGCACCAGATGAAAAAAATGACTGAAGCAATTACAACTGATTTTGAAAAAATAAATAGTGACCTTGTTGATGTTTTTAACAATGTAATGTGGATTGAAGAAGCTTCCTTGAAACGTAGTTATTTTTCAGATATTACCTTGAAAGATATGCACACCATTGATGCTATCTCAATGTATGATGAAAAAAGCGCTTCGCAAGTGGCTCGAATGATTCATCTCACACCGAGTGCGATGACCACAGCCATTGATAAATTAGTACAAAAAGGTTATGTTGAGCGCCGCCGTTCACGAACTGATCGGCGTGTTGTTAAACTTGGTTTAACGCATAAAGGACGAGTGGTTTACCGTGCACATCAAGGCTTCCACCGTGATATGGCTCATAATTTTATGGCGGGTATGACAACAGAAGAAGCTTCTGCTGTACAGCGCGCCATTCATAATTTAAAAAGTTATTTGAGGGCAATATTGAGTAAGTGAGGGCAACATGGAACAAATTAAAATGGTTGCAGTTGCGAGCCATTCACCCGAAAATGTGGTGTCAAATGATGAATTAAGCAAGTTGATGGATACTAATGATGAGTGGATTTATACGCGCACTGGTATTCATCAGCGACACGTTGTTACAACCGAAAATACGAGTGATTTGGCAACTAGTGTTGCTAAGAAACTGTTAGAAAAAACAGGCATTGCACCAGAAACGCTTGATTTTATTATTGTCAGCACTATGTCGCCTGATAGTTTGTCACCTAGTACGGCAGCAATTGTTCAATCAAATATCGGTGCAAATAACGCATTTGCATTTGATTTAAGTGCAGCTTGCTCGGGATTTGTTTATGGTATGAGCGTTGCTTCTAGTTTGTTAATGACACGCTATCGCCGTGGCTTAGTCATTGGCGCTGAAGTCCTTTCGAAGCTAGTTGACTGGCATGATCGAACCACAGCTGTCTTGTTTGGTGACGGCGCAGCTGGCGTTATCGTTGAACGCACACAGGAAAATGTTGGTTTGTTAGCTGAAGAACTTAGAACTTTTGGTGAAAAAGGTGATAATCTAGTTGCCGGTAAATTTGCAAATGATAATCCATTTTCAAAAGAAATTAGCGCACTCGATCCGTATTTTCATCAGAATGGCCGTGAAGTGTATAATTTTGCGACCCGAGAGGTGCCCGAGGCACTGCAAGCAGCTTTAGAACAGGCTAAAATATCGCCAGACGATGTTGACTATTATTTACTACATCAGGCCAATTCTCGTATTGTAACTTCAATTGCTAAACGATTCAAACAACCGATGTCAAAGTTTCCAATTAACATGGCAATTAATGGCAATACGAGTGCAGCAAGCATTGGTATTTTACTAAATGATTTAGTTGAGTCAGGTCAAGTACATGCTGGACAGACCATAGCATTAGCTGGATTTGGTGGTGGTCTCACCGTTGGCGCACAAGTTTGGCAATTATAATCAATTCGGTGTAGTCGGCTGCACCGCAAAAATCTAACGACTATACACACATTTTACAGGAGAATAATTAACATGACAGACGCAGAAATTTTTGACAAGACAAAAGAAATTTTGGTTGACCAATTTGATTTGGAAGATGATGAAGTATCATTAACAACTGACTTAACAAATGATATTGATGCTGATTCATTAGATTTGTTTGAAGTTTTGAACCGTGTTGAAGATGACTTTGATATCAAACTTGCCGTGGCAGAAGACATCAAGACAGTTCAAGACTTGGTTGACAAGATCAAGGAACAGTTGGCTGCCTAATTGATGCGGGAAACCGCGTACATACTATAAGTTTAAGGATGAGAGCATGACAGTAAAAATAACAAACCCAATCTTTGAAAAATTAGGCATGAAATACCCTATTGTCGAAGGGGGAATGACGTGGGCCGGAACAGGGGTTTTAGCGGCAGCCGTTTCAGAAGCCGGTGGTCTTGGTATTATTGGCACTGGCTATTGGCATGGAGAAGATGTACGCCGCGAAATTAAGCGTGCAAAAGCGTTAACTGACAAGCCATTTGGTGTCAATGTGATGCTACTGAGCCGCCATATCCGTGAAGTTTTTGATGTTATTATAGAAGAAAAAGTTGCAGTGGTTGCCACTGGCGCTGGGGATCCATCACCATTTTTGGATGAGTTACATGCAGCAGGAATTATTGTTATGCCAGTTGTACCATCAGTTTCTTTGGCTAAAATGATGGAAAAAAAGGGTGTTGATGCCGTTGTTGCTGAAGGTATGGAATCAGGTGGACATATTGGTATGTTAACCACAATGGCTTTAGTACCTCAAGTTGTTGATGCGGTTGATATTCCAGTGATTGCAGCTGGTGGTATTGGTGATGGTCGCGGTGTGGCTGCTGCATTTATGTTGGGAGCTGCCGGCGCCCAAATGGGAACTCGCTTTTTAACAGCAGCTGAGTCAGAAGTCCATCCTAATTTTAAAGCTAAGATTCTAAAAGCTAAAGATATTGATACAATCGTAACAGGTAATTTACTTGGCAATCGTGCGCGTGTTTTGAAAAACAAAATGGCGAAATCGTTTGTTAAAAACGAGGTGAATGAACTTCAAAAAGAAAAGCCAGATGCCGAAGCAATTGAAAAGTTGGAATCTGGTACGTTGAAGCGTGCTGTACAAGAAGGCGATAAAGACGGTGGTGCTTTCATGGCCGGTCAAATTTCTGGTTTAATTCATGATGAAAAGCCAGTGGCTGAAATTCTAGAAGATATTTGGGCACAAGCAACCGACTTAATGGGTGTTGAGAATACAACAAAATAGGACGATAACCCAATTTGATTGGGTTGTTTCTTATAAATATGGTATATGGGGTTTAACATGAAAATTGGTTTATTATTCAGTGGTCAAGGTGCCCAACAAGTGGGTATGGGTTCTGATTTGTATGAAGCTTTGCCGGTATATCGTGAGACAATCGATCAGGCCAGTGAAATATTGGGGTATGATTTAGCAACAGTTGTTCAAGACGAAGCAAAAATATTCCAAACACAGTATGCGCAACCAGCTATATTGGCAATGAGTGTGGCCATAGTTAAGGCATTAGGTGAGCGATTACCACAACCTGTAGCTAGCTTAGGATTGAGCTTGGGTGAGTATTCAGCACTGACTGTGGCAGGTGCATTTAGCTTTGCACAATCTGTTGCCATTATCAAAGATCGTGGTGCTTATATGCAAGCTGTTGGCGACAAAAATCCTGGTAAAATGGTTGCAGTTATGGGAGATGATCAGCAATTAGTTGTTGATGTATTGACGGCAATGCAATCAGATGGCAAACGTGTTTATCCAGCTAACTTTAATACATTCTCTCAATTAGTAATCGGTGGTATTGCCAATGATGTTGATGAAGCGGTTGTTAAACTGACGGATGCGGGAATTAAGCGAACCGTTGAACTACCTGTAACAGGCGCCTTTCACACACCACTTTTGAAGGATGCCGCGGCACAGTTGGCAACGCGATTAGCAGATGAAACGTTCAATTCGTTGCAGTATCCGGTTTATTCTAATACAACAGCTAAACCATTTGAAGTTAATCAGTTACATGAAACTTTGACAAAACAGATCACATCACCTACCTACTTTGCTCAAGATATTGAGCAAATGGTAGCTGATGGTGTCGATACATTTATCGAGATTGGTCCTTCAGAAACATTGGTTAAATTTGCCAAAAAAATCGCACCTAAAACGATCAAACGTTATGCGATCACAGATTTGACAAGTTTTAACGAAGTCAATGAATTATTGATGAAAGCAGAGGTGTAACATGCCAGATTTTACAGGAAAAACAGTATTGGTTACGGGATCTTCACGTGGAATTGGTCTAGCCATTGCTAAAGCTTTTGATGCTGCAGGCGCGAATTTAATTTTACATGCACGTTCAGAAATTAAAGCAGAAACATTGGCAGAATTTCAACATGATGTTCGAGTTTTACAATTTGATATAGCCGATGCAGCAGCGGCTGAAGCAAGCTTAAAAGCCCTTTATAAACAGGAAAATTTTCAAGGAATTGATGTTCTAGTCAACAATGCTGGTATTACGAAAGATCAGTTGGCGATGGGCCTAACACCTGAAGATTTTGCACAAGTTGTGAACGTTAATCTTAATGGTACCTTTAATGTCACGCAATCAGTATTTAAAAAGATGATTCGCCAGAAACATGGTGTGATTATCAATTTGAGTTCAGTGGTCGGCTTAATGGGTAACATAGGGCAAACTAATTATGCAGCCTCAAAAGCTGGTATTATTGGTTTGACAAAATCTTTGGCTAAAGAAGGTGCAAGACGCCATATTCGCGTTAATGCCATTGCACCTGGTATGATTGTGTCGGATATGACGGCTGCCTTGCCTGAGGCTACACAAGCTGAAATTCTTAAAAACATTCCCTTGGCACGTTTTGGACAAGTTGACGAAATCGCACAAACGGCATTGTTTTTAGCCGAAAACGATTATATCACTGGGCAAACTATTACAGTTGATGGCGGTTTATACATATAAACTGCATTATCGTAAAATACAGAAAGGAAAGGCGTGTACGGTGAGTTGACCGTGAGCGCTCAAAATATTATGACACGAGTAGTAGTGACAGGACTTGGCGCAGTAACGCCATTAGGTAACGATACACAATCTTTTTTGGATGGTATCTTCAATGAAAAAATTGGTATTAAGCCAATCACAAAATTTGATGCTTCAGAAACTGGTATCACCGTAGCAGGACAGGTTGATGGTTTTGATCCAGCATTACGTGTTGGTAAGCGAGATGCTCGTAAGATGGACCTATTTGCGCAGTATGCCATTGATGCTGCTGATCAGGCTTTGGAAAACGCTGGTTTGAAAGCTGATGCCGATGCTGATGTACCAACTACCGTTGCAGATCCAACACGTTTTGGTGTGATTTTGGGGAATGGTATTGGTGGTTTGACAACGATTCAAGAGCAAGTTATCAAAATGCATGATAAAGGGCCGCAACGTGTCAGTCCATTATTTGTACCAGAATCAATTCCTAACATGGTTTCTGGAAATGTATCACTACGTTTTGGCGCTAAGGGTATTAACTCAACAATCGTGACCGCCTGTGCTTCCGCAACTAATGCAATTGGTGAAGCATTCTGGCGTATTCAATCAGGTAAAGCTGATGTGATGTTGACTGGTGGTTCTGAAGCAACTGTTAACGAAATTGGTATTGCCGGTTTCGCAGCTTTGACAGCTTTGTCAAAAGAAGAAGACCCGACACAAGCTTCTAAACCTTTTGATAAGAACCGTCATGGCTTCGTTCTAGGTGAAGGTTCTGGTATTTTGGTAATTGAAAGCTTAGAGCATGCACAAGCACGTGGGGCTCATATTTTGGCTGAGCTGGTTGGTTATGGCGCCTCTTCTGACGCTTACCACATGACGTCTCCTTCGCCTGATGGTGAAGGTGCTGCACGAGCAATGCGTGATGCATTGAATGATGCTAATTTAGATGCTAATCAAATTTCGTACATCAATGCGCATGGTACGGCTACGGGCGCCAATGATTCTGGTGAAGCGCATGCGATTGCAACAGTATTTGGTGAAAATACGGTGCCTGTATCATCAACTAAGGGGATGACCGGTCATTTGTTAGGTGCTGCTGGTGCAATTGAAGCATTGATTTCTGTTGGTGCCTTAACACGTGGTGAATTACCTGTTAACGTTGGTGTTGATGAACAAGATGATGACACAAAAGTGGTTAATTTAGTTGATGATGACACAAAGCATCAAGCACCTGAATATGTACTGAGCGCTAACTATGGTTTTGGCGGACACAATGCTGTCATTGTCTTTAAAAAATGGCACGAAGAGGCTTAAAAATGAGTTTAGATATTGAAGAAATCCGACAACTAATTGCTGATTTAGAAAACAGTTCATTACGTGAATTTGAAGTGACTGATGGCGATTTTAATTTGCATTTGTCAAAAAATGAAGCTGCATCAATCATCAATCCAGTTGCAGCAACACAAAGCACACCTCAAGCACCAGCAGCTCCTGTTGATGTGCCACATGCATTGGCACAGCCGGAAACAGCAGGTGTTGAAATTGTTGCGCCAATGGTTGGTACGGTTTATTTGCAGCCTAAGCCAGAAGCACCAATGTTTAAACAAGTTGGTGACAAGGTCACGGTTGGTGAAACAGTAGCTGTTATCGAAGCAATGAAACTGATGACAGAAATTCATAGTGAAGTTTCAGGAACAATTAGCGAAATTCTGGTAGAAAATGAAGAAGTGGTTGATTACAATAAGCCACTTTATGTTGTAAAGCCAGACTAAGCGGCTTTGAATAAATTACCAATGTTTTTGACCATTAAACGATAAGGAGCCAGTCATGACAGTTCTAAATACACAACAAATTCAAGAAATTTTACCCCATCGTTATCCAATGTTAATGTTGGATACAGTTGAGGAATTAGTCCCTGGTGAAAAAGCAGTGGCTATTAAAAATATTAGTGTGAATGAAGAAATTTTTCAAGGACATTTTCCCGGTAACCCAACATTTCCCGGCGCATTGACGGTTGAAGCATTGGCACAAACTGGTGCAGTTGCACTATTATCAATGCCTGAATTTAAGGGAAAAACAGCCTATTTTGGTGGAATTAAAAAGGCTCGTTACCGTCAAATGGTGCGTCCTGGGGACCAATTACGTTTAGAGGTAACACTTGATCGCTTGCGTGGCCCAATTGGTACAGGCAAGGGTATTGCTTGGATTGGGGACAAAAAAGCGACTACTGCTGAGCTAACATTTATTATTGGAGAGTAACATGTTTAAAAAAGTGCTTGTTGCTAATCGTGGTGAAATTGCGGTTCGCATTATTCGAACGCTAAAAGAAATGGGCATTGCTTCAGTCGCTATTTACTCAACAGCCGATAAAGACAGTCTACATGTTCAAATTGCTGACGAAGCGATTGCTGTTGGGGGACCCAAGCCTAAGGATTCGTACTTAAATATGAAAAATATTTTAAGTGCTGCCTTGCTATCGGGAGCCGAGGCAATTCATCCGGGCTACGGTTTTTTAGCTGAAAATACATTGTTTGCTGAAATGGTTGGCGAAGTTGGTATTAAATGGATTGGTCCTAGGCCAGAAACAATTGAGTTAATGGGTAATAAAGCCAACGCACGTGAAGAAATACGACGTGCTGGCGTACCAGTGATTCCTGGTTCAGAGGGATTTATCCGTGATTTTCATGAAGCGAAAACAGTTGCTGATAAAATTGGTTATCCTTTGTTGCTGAAAGCTGCTGCTGGTGGTGGCGGTAAAGGCATGCGTTTTGTTTATGGTGAAGATGAGTTATCAGATAAATTTGATGATGCTCAGAACGAAGCACGTGCTTCGTTTGGCGATGATCACATGTATATTGAAAAAGTTATGTCACGTGTCCGTCACATTGAAATGCAGGTGTTCCGTGATGAAAATGGTCATGTTGTTTATTTACCAGAACGAAATTGTTCATTACAACGAAATAATCAAAAGGTGATTGAAGAATCGCCAGCTACTGGTGTGACACCTGAAATGCGTGCACATCTTGGCGAAATTGTTACTAAAGCCGCAAAGGCTTTGGCGTATGAAAATACTGGCACCATTGAATTTTTGCAAGATCGTGAGGGTCATTTCTATTTTATGGAAATGAATACACGTATTCAAGTAGAGCATCCGGTGTCTGAGATGGTCACTGGATTAGATTTAATTAAGTTACAAATTCAAGTTGCGGCAGGTTTAGACTTGCCGGTCGTTCAAGATGACGTCAGCGTTAAAGGCCACTCTATTGAAGTACGTTTGACGGCTGAGCAGCCAGAAAAACACTTTGCACCTAGTGCTGGAACTATTGATTTTGTCTTTTTGCCAACTGGTGGACCGGGTGTTCGTATTGATTCAGCCTTATTTAATGGCGATAAAATTCAACCATTTTACGATTCGATGATTGGTAAATTAATTGTTAAAGCTGATGATCGTCCAACAGCCATGAAGAAAATTCAACGCGTAGTTGATGAAACTGTTGTTCGTGGTGTAGCTACTAGCCGTAATTTTCAAAAAGCTTTGTTAGCTGATCCACAGGTTCAACGTGGCGAATTTGACACACGTTATTTGGAAAGTGAATTTCTACCAAGATGGACGCAAACATTGCCAGATAATCAATAAAATGACTACCGTATGCGTCTAACGTGTGCGGTATTGTTATAATGGAGAGAAAAATGGATTTATATGAAAATAAAAGTTCGAAGGAAAAAATCAAACGTGATGCGTCTGTGAATGATCGTATTCCAGATGGCCTTTTCCTTGCTTGCCCTTATTGCGGTGCTCAGATGTATAATAAACAGCTTGGAGAATTTCGAGTATGTGCTAATTGTGGCTATGGCTTTCGTTTGCAAGCGCGCGAACGTGTCAGTTTGTTAACTGATAGTTTTGAAGAAATGGACGCCGATATTCAAATGACTAATCCAGAATTTCCGGGTTACGCCGAGAAGTTAGCACGAGCACAATCACAAACAGAGCTAGGTGAATCTGTCCTGACGGGTCTGGCAACAATTGAAAAACAAAAAGTAGCATTAGGTGTCATGGATTCATACTTCATGATGGGTTCGCTGGGTTCAATGACTGGTGAAAAGATTACGCGTCTCTTTGAATATGCAACATCTCATCGTTTACCAGTCGTACTATTCACGGCTTCAGGTGGGGCGAGAATGCAAGAGGGAATTCAATCGTTGATGCAGATGGCTAAGGTATCTGCTGCTGTTGCGCAACACCAAGAGGCTGGTTTATTATATCTTGTTGTTTTGACAGATCCAACAACGGGTGGCGTGACAGCTAGTTTTGCCATGCAAGGTGATATTACTTTAGCTGAGCCCCATGCATTGGTAGGTTTTGCTGGGGCCCGCGTGATTGAATCTACAATTCATGAAAAATTACCTAAAGATTTCCAGCGTGTTGAAACATTATTAGAAAATGGTTTTGTGGATCAAATTGTGCCACGTGAGTCCTTGGCGCCAATGATTGCTAAAATTGTTAAGTTGCATACAAGTCTAGAGGAATAATATGTCAGCAGATATTTTGAATAGTTTGAAAATTTTCAAGCGTGAATTGACGCCAGCTCAAGTCGTAAAAAAATCTCGAGAAGATCGTTTCATGGCGCGTGAAATTATTGATGGTATATTCACTGATTTTGTCGAATTGCATGGTGATCGATTGAGCGGGGATGATATGTCAGTTATTGGGGGGATTGCGGCTTTAAACGGTCAGCCAGTGACGATTATTGTCATTGACAAGGGAACTGATATTCATGATAAGTTGAGTAAACGCAACGGTTCTCCAGAACCTTGGGGCTATCGTAAGGCGCAACGTTTAATGCAGCAAGCGCAACGGTTCCATCGACCAATTATCACATTTATTAATACACCGGGTGCCTTTCCAGGTAAAGAGGCTGAGGCACAGGGACAAGGGGAAGCGATTGCCAAGTCTATACTTGAATCAATGAAGCTGACGGTACCAATGATAGCCATTGTTTATGGTGAAGGTGGTTCGGGAGGTGCACTGGCGCTTGCCACTGCTAACCAAGTTTGGATGTTTCAGAATGCTACGTATTCTATTTTGTCGCCAGAAGGATTTGCATCAATTCTTTGGAAAGATAGCAAACGTAGTGATGAAGCTGCCGCCGTTATGGGGCTAACCGCAAAAGATTTGTTTGAAAAAGACATTATTGAATATATTGTGCCGGAATCACACAATCATCCCCGTGTCTTTAATTTAATCAGAAAAAGACTGGATGATGAAATTAAAGTGCTGAACCAGTTAACGCCAAGTGAACTGGTCAATCAGCGATGTGCCCGTTTTAGAGCTTTTTAAGCATGATTGATATTTAACCTGTGTTACAATTAATATGATGACAGTTTATAATAAATTGTTTATTATGTTTTGGGTCTGTTTTTTGGAATTCGACAGGCTGTTTAGAGCATTGGCTGCGTTTCGCCGTCCGGGCGTTAAACGGGCAGACATTTTAACTGCAAAAAATGAAAACTCTTACGCAATCGCTGCTTAAAAACCAGCAATACGTAGCTTAATCTTGGTTTCTGACGTCTGAGGTTAGGCCATAAAAGGTCAGATCGCATTGTTGTTTACATCTGGAAGGGCAATGTTAAATTTATCAGATTAGTTAATTTGATTAGCCGTGTGTTATGGCGTACAAGTTAATGAAATTCAAATGATAACACTATAAGCGTAGGCGCCTGTGTATCGGACGGTTTGGACAGGGGTTCGACTCCCCTCAGATCCATTTAGCATTTCATGGCGTTGCATAAGGTTTCAAAAACCTTGATGTAGCGCCTTTTCTTATGAAAAACGTTGCACTGTA
>NZ_BMBS01000025.1 GCF_014634805.1 Leuconostoc falkenbergense | reverse complement strand
TTGTTTTAGACAATTACCATTAAAGGCGCTGCGGCTTTTTTATTCAAGTGTTCGGTTTAATTTTACAATCTACCTTAAATATTAACGAAATCACTTATTAATAGCAAATTTGTACGTTTTTTAAAACGTTATTCTGACGCTTTTATTTGCGTGTTACAGAATTGTAACAAACCTTTCAGCGGTTGGCAGTATTGGGTTTTTACTGATTTTTAATTACAAAAAATGTTTTTAAATGCTATTCGTTTTCTAAAAGTAAAAAATATGATAAACTTGAAAATAGTTCGTTAATTGTGCGTTTTTTCTTACAAATTCAAGGTCATCATTCATGAGCAATAAATTGATTTAAATCAATTTGATGGGCTGTTTGTGATGAAAATGGTACTTGCTTAAGTGAAACGTGTTTTTGACGTAACAGTTCTTCAGCAAATGGATCATTATGATAATCACGCATAAAGTTAATGTTACGAATACCTGCTTGAAGCAAGAGCTTAGTGCATTGCACGCATGGTACATCTGTGACGTAAACTTCTGCGCCGTCGACGCTAATGCCCATTTGAGCTGCTTGCATCAGCGCATTTTGTTCGGCATGAACGGCTCGTACACAATGACCATCGACAATGAGATCACCGACCTCAGTGCAATGGGGTGTGCCTGCGACACTGCCATTATAACCACTTGCTATTATGCGATGCTCTCGCACAATAATAGCGCCTACGTGTAATCTTGTACATGTCGATCGTGTTGACAAAATGGCTGCCTGTGCAATGAAATATTGGTCCCAACTAATACGTGTATCCATATAATGTGCCTCGTTTTGTTTTTGAATCTGATAGAATGAGTATAACAAAATATTGTGAAGATTGAAGGAGATTTTTGAATGACAGAGTTACTTGACGGTGCCAAAGTTGCCAAAATAATTAATGACAAAACGTCTCAACGTGTGGCGGGCCTAGATAAGCCAGTTACTCTTGCTGTGATTTACGACCCAGACAATGAAGGTAGTCAATTATATGTTGGCATGAAGTCTCGGAAAGCAGCCAAGCTTGGCATTCAAACACGTGATATTCCTGTTGGCGCAGATGAAACGACCGAAAGTGTTATTGCGTTAGTTGAATCTTTAAACGCTGATGATGACGTGACAGGTATTTTAGTTCAAAGTCCACTAGCTAAAGTCATTAAGGAACGACAAGTATTTTCTGCAGTTGCACCGTCCAAAGATGCTGACGGTTTAGGTGCAACAGTTCAAGGGATGCTGTTTGGTGATGCTTTAGAGCCATATACCGTCGCCGCGACGCCACAAGGTGTGATGTCATTGTTAAATTATTATCATATTCCTACAAAAGGCAAAGTAGCTTTAGTAATTGGCAGGTCTCAATTATTTGGACGACCAATGTCAGCCTTGTTAAATAATGCAGATGCAACGGTGACTGTGGCGCATCGTTTTACTGAGCCAGATGTTTTGAAACGTTTGCTTAAGTTTGCTGACATTGTGGCTGTTGGTGTTGGTATTCCTAATTTTATTAAAGGGAAAGACTTGAAACAAGGTGCAACTGTCATTGATGTGGGGATGAATGTTGTTGATGGCAAAGCCACTGGTGATGTTGATTTTGATTCAGCACAGGGTATTGCGGATTTTATTACGCCAGTGCCTGGTGGTGTAGGACCAATGACAATTGCTACTTTATTAGAAAATACAGTTACATTAGCGGAACAAAATAAATAGTTTAATGAGAAGTAATGGCCTTAAAAGGCTTTATAACTTCTTTTTTTGTTCACAATTTATGATAGACTTGAAATTATAAGTGAGGTAAATGATGAAAAAATTAGATAAATCATTGTTTAACATCAAAAGTTTGAGTCAATTAATCAAGATTGGTGAAATCTACTATTTTACACAAACGCAGTTACGTGATGTTGAAAATGATACACAACATAGTATTTGGAAACTAGCAGATGGACAAACCAGTTTGATTGCTGAAGATGCATGGGCACCACAAAATGCGAATGGACAGTTAGCTTATCTACAAAAGATTGATGGTGTTGCGCAATTGTTTGTTGCGGGTGAACAAAAAACATTCGAGGCAGCAGGGATTCATCAATACACAGCAAAAGCGGATAATGATCATGTTTATTATCTGACCATGACGGTTCATCAGTCACCAACGCCCATATTATCACAGCGACCAACGCCACGTCGCATTACTGAAAAAAATTATAAAGCTGACGGATATGGTCTCATTGATGAATCAACTCAATATCGTATTACCTATTTAGATATTTCTAAAGATCTGACAAAAGTTGTTCTAAAGACTACCACGCGCACGACGTTATTAGATCAATTTGATCATAAATTATTATTGACGCAAACTGATAACATTGCAGGCCTTGGGGAGAGCAATAAAACGTTTTTGTTGGTTAATGGTCAGACAATTGAAGTGAGTCGTGATCTGCCAAATGGGTTAACTATGGATGGGGTGTTTGATCCACTTGGTGAAAAAATCGCACTGATTGCCCATGATGAGCAATATACAAATGCGAGAATTTTTGGTGTGTATCTATATGATATTAAACGAGATACTCTCACACCTATATTTGATTCTGATGTTGATGCTTTGCAAGATACGATGAGTGATGTGGTCTTTTTAAAGAGCGTTCATCAATTGCTTTGGCTAAATGATACGGAAATTGAATTTGTTGCGACTTATCATGGTCACAACCGCCTATACCGTTTGACAACAGATGGTATTTTGACGTTACTAGATGATACGCAACGCGCTATTTTATCTTTTACGTCAGAAGCGCTGATCACTTCTTATACCAATATACCTTCACAAATTGAAAATAGGCAAGGGGAGATTTTGTATCGACCAGATTCAAAAGAGGCGTTTATAATTGCTCAAAAATATCAATTTGCTTCAGAAGACGGTTCGATGGTTGATGGTTGGTTAATGCGCGCGCAACAACAACCTGCACCAACATTATTGTACATTCATGGCGGACCACATGCGGCTTATGCTGATGCTTTCTTTTGGGAATTTCAAATGTGGGTCGCACTTGGATATAATGTCGTTTTTACTAATCCACATGGTTCAACTTCGTATGGTCAAGATTTTGTGAAAAGTGTGATTGGGCATTATGGGGAGCAAGACTATCGCGATGTTATGACTGGCTTTGAAGCGGCTATATCAAAATTTCCTGGTGTGATTGATGCTGATAATATATTTGTGGCAGGTGGCTCCTATGGTGGTTATATGACTACTTGGATTATTGGTCATGATCACCGCTTTAAAGCAGCTGTTGCTCAAAGACCAGTCATTAATTGGATTAGTATGTTTGGTACAAGCGACATTGGTTATGATTTTACAAAGACTGAATTAAAATTGGATTTGCAAAATAATAATATTTCAAAATTATGGGCGGCATCGCCATTAGCCTACGCTAAGCATGTACGAACACCTATTTTACTGCTGCATGGTGAATATGACCTACGGACACCTTTGGGACAGTCAGAAGAATACTTCATGGCGATTAAAACACAAACAGATACACCAATCGAATTAGTACGATTGCCTGAGAGTTTTCACGGTGTTTCCAGAAACGGTCGACCAAATCTTCGCATCGCGCGGATTGAAGTCATGAATAATTGGTTTTCTAAATTTAAAAATTAACCCGTCAAAAGCATTTAGCTCAACATGAGCTAAGTGTTTTTTTGTGAGTCGAGTAGCTTAGCAACGTATGATACTATGAGCTCAAAAACATAAAAGGGGTACAAATTTTGAATAATGATTGATGATATGTTGGAAAAAGCTAAAAGACAACGAGTTAATGATATTTATATTTTGCCAAATGATGATAACAAGTATGTCATCAAATTTCATCTGAATGGTGGTTTAGTTTCTGAAACTAGCATGGCAGATGATCATGCAGAAAAATTAATATCAGCAATTAAGTATCGTGCAAAAATGAATATATCAGAAAGGCGTCGGCCGCAGCTTGGCCGTTTTCGTGGTGCACAAGTGTGGATTCGTGTTTCGAGTGTTGGTGATTTTTTGAATCGTGAAACTGTGGTCTTACGTCTTATCTATTCTGAGCATCATAAGCAACATTGGCTATCTTCAAAGCAATTTGAGCAAATGCAACTTGGTTTACCAGAGTCGGGTTTATTTCTCATCTCTGGGCCGACTGGTTCAGGCAAAACAACGACGCTTTATCACTTGTTGGAAAATATTGCCAACAACAAGCTAGTTTTAACAATTGAGGATCCAGTAGAAATTAGAAATCCTAACTTTGTTCAGTTACAAGTTAATGAAGCAGCTGGGATTGGTTATGAAGCTTTAATAAAAGTTGCTTTGCGGCACCGCCCAGAGATTTTATTAATTGGGGAAATTCGAGATTATCAAACAGCTAAAGCAGTCGTGCAGGCTGCTTTAAGTGGACACTTGGTTGTCAGCACGATACACGCCATGTCGGCGCGAGAAATTGTGTTGCGCTTGCTAGAGTTAGGTGTGGATTATAATCAATTATTGGCGGCACTAGCGATGGTAGTTTATCAAAGATTAGTGCCAATGATATCAGGGGATCAAGCAGCGATTGCTGATGTGCTCTTTGGCAGTGACATTACGACGGCTACTGGTTTCACAACACAATGGCAGGAGGTTCTTGATGAAGCATGTTTGGCAGGCAAAATTACATCAGCAACGCGAACAACATTTCAGTCGCTTTAAAACAAGTGATCAAGTGCAATTTTTTCAGGAGCTGGGTGACCTATTAGCTTCTGGATATAGCATTGGTGAAAGCATTGACATTATGACAGATGCTCATCAAAAGTGGCATCGTCAATTAAGTGTGATTAGAGATGGACTTCATGAAGGGCAGTCTTTCCCTAGTATAATGTCTATGTACGTGAATCAAAGTATATTGGTTCAGCTGAATTTAGCCCACGAACACGGAGATTTACCCAATACATTGGTAAAAATGGGGCAAAATTTGGCCCAAATTGCACAACAACAAAATAAAGTAAAACAAGTGATGCGTTATCCGATTATCTTGTTAGCGATACTAGGAACCATGCTATTGGGGCTTAAATTTTTTCTTTACCCAATATTGAATCAATGGCAAAAATCGTCACAAGTAACAGGGGTTTATGATGCTCGCGCCATTGTAATATTAATGATGGCACTCCTACTGATAATAATCATTTGGCAATTTTGGCGGCGTATGAACTGGATAAACAGGCTTAATGTTATGTCTAAAATACCAATAATTAGTTTGATGACTAAAACGGTTGTGTCGTATCAAGCTAGTCAACAAATAGCGTCAATGTTGTCAGGTGGGTTAACTTTACCAGATGTTATTGATGCCATTGCGTGTCAAAACAATCATTCAGCATCAGTCTGTTTAGCGCAAGATGCGCAAAAATTTTTAAAGACAGGAGGACAGATTGACCGATACATTTTATCTAAGCAATTTTTGAACCAGTCATTGGCCGGTTATTTTATTAGGGGTTATACCCCAAAAACGTTAGCTCGTTACTTAGATTATTACGCAAAAACACAGTTTAAACTGTTAATGCAGCAAGCCGACCGTTTAATCGGTACATTGCAGCCGATTTTTTTTGGCATCATCGGCATAGCGATTATTGGTTTATATCTCAGCATGCTGCTACCAATGTATCATGCCATAGGAGGATTGTATAAATGAAACGTTTTAGAAAAAAACATAGCGGATTTACATTAATTGAAGCAGCAATTGTTTTATTTATTGTTAGCTTACTAATGTTAATTATTTTGCCCAACTTAAATGCACAACGTAAACATGCTGTGACGACTCATGCTGCCGCAATGGTGACAACAGTACAAACACAAATTGATTTGTATCAAAATGATCACCCAGATGACAGTGAGGTGACCATTTCTAAACTAAAAGCAAATGCTTATTTAACTGACAAGCAACTACAAAAAGTGCAAGACCTTAAAATTACAATTGTGAATAATGAAGCTCACCAATAGTGGATTCACGTTGGTTGAGTCATTAATCACATTACTCATCGTTAGTTTATGCTTGGTAATTGGCGCGCAGCCACCAAAGACAGTAGGAAAAAATACAGATCAATGGTTGGCAACGTTTAAAACGAGGTGGCAAAATGCGCGGCTAACTGCTCAGAGTCAAGGCCGTCAGGTAACAGTTATTTTTGATCAGTCTGAGATGTTGATAGACGGTGAGCACATACCTTATCCGCTAAATTATTCAAAATGTGTTCGGCAACAAATAAGTGTTTTGCCAACAGGTTATGTTGCGCCTATAACCATCACGCTTGATGGTTCGCCAAATATCAACATTATTTTCAGTTTAGGAGGTGGTGAATATCGTGTATCTAAAAAATAACCATAGGCAAAAGGGTTTTGTTTTAGCTGAAGCAATGCTTGCATTAAGTTTAATGGGAACTTTTGTTGTGTTTGAATATGATCAATTTCATCAATTTCAAAGACAACATTGTCAACTGAACAAGGAATTATCTACTTTGCAAAAAGAAAAGATTGATGCTTTGGAAGCGTGGGACAAGTATGCCAGCGAATAGAGCGTTTACTTTATTAGAATCATTGATTGCCTTGAGTTTGGCAGCATTATTTATGACAACAATTCAGTTTTTGATACCTCATCTAAGTCAAGTGACTCAACCAGATTACAATACCT
Source organism: Leuconostoc falkenbergense (assembly GCF_014634805.1). GTDB lineage: Bacteria > Bacillota > Bacilli > Lactobacillales > Lactobacillaceae > Leuconostoc > Leuconostoc falkenbergense. Next base: position 22,702 of record NZ_BMBS01000025.1, on the reverse strand, counting down.
CATTTCAAACAACCCTCCATCAACTAGAAATCCAAAAATATAGAGTAAAAGATAATGATAAACATGCTATTAATATGATAAGTACTGACGGTAAAACAATGACATTAGTGGTTAAAAATCATAAATTACAGTTGATTGCTTCAGGCAGTGGGCAAATTATCTTAATGGAAAATATCAACGACTTAACTGTCATGGCCTGTGGTAGTCATTTTAAGTTGTCAATAAAGATTAATAATCAAACCATTCGTGGCATATTATTTTTACAGAAAGCGGTAGCACCATGAACAGAAAACAAGCATACGTTTTAGTCACTGCAGTAACAATATTAGGCGCGTTGAGCACAGTATTTGTGTTACAAAATATAGCCTTTAATGAACAGTTGCGAGCACAATCAAAATTGATACAGCTGACAAAAATTAATTTGTTGCAAGCACGACTAAGCTTGTCGTATGCAACAAATGGCGATAAGTCATTAACGATTGATAGTATGGTGGCGACAGTCGTTCATCAGGAAATTTGTGTGTCAGTTCATGATCGTTGTGTAAAGGTACCACTGCTTGTGAAATAACCTTGAAAAAGGTTGGAAAACCGTCTAAAATGTTACTTATGACACAAGAAAAAGTTGCACAATATTTTGATGCGTTATCCAAAACGTCAGGTGAGTTATCGCAGGAAATTGATGTGAGTCACATTGATGCGCTAATCGAGGTGATTGATGATATTAATGCTGGGGATGTTCATCGAGAGCTAGGAAAGCCTAGTCAATTAGTTGCGGAAAAAATTGAAGAAGCCATTAAGCTTGATTGGTCAAAATCAAGTGATACTGATAGGCGTAAAGCAGTTCAATTGGCCATTTTGCAGGCTAATCGGCATGATAAGACACCAGCCAACTATCAAATTACGCCAGATGGTATTGGTTATTTACTTGCTAGTTTGATTAACCAAACAGCAGATTTAGTCGATGATGATACGATAATTGATATCGCGGTTGGATCAGGTAATTTGCTATGGACAGTTTCTGAAAATTTAAATTTCCAGTTAAACAAGATTGGCATTGATAATGATGAAACCCAATTGGCTTTGGCTGCAGCAGGAGATGAACTTATTAATCCGAATGCACCAACAACATTTTATCAAGCAGATGTCCTATCATTAGAGGAAACACCTAAAGCTAAAGTTGTTATTGCCGATTTACCAGTAGGCTATTATACCGTCGATGATGATCGGCAATTTGAAACCAAGTCGTCCAATAGGCAGTCGTGGCTACAGAATTTGCTTGTCGAAAAATCATTGTCATTTGTTAGTGATGATGGCTGGGTTTATTTAGTTTTTCCTGCCGCATTGTTAAGTGGCGATAATGCTAAAAAATTGTTACAGTTTGTGACCTCGCATACACAATTAAAAGCTTTCTTACAGTTACCAAATGATTTTTTCCAAGATGAACGAGCAGCAAAAGCTATCTTAGTATTGAGAAAAAAATCTAACCATCCCCAAAAAGAGGTCTTGATGGGGCAGTACCCATCTTTAAAAAATCCAAAAAAACTTCAGGAATTTTTGCAAGATATTGAAGCGTGGGTTAAACTGGATAAAGAAGTGCAATAGTCGTATGATGATATTATCAAATTAGTTTTCGTAAGTGCAATAAGTTCAAGAAAGACAGGTAAAAGGAAAAATCATGGCTAAAACAATGGCTGTTAACGCTGGAAGTTCATCATTAAAATTTCAATTATTGGAGATGCCGGCAGAACAAGTTATCGCGCAAGGTGTAATTGAACGAATTGGTATGGATGATGCAATCGTTACAATTAAGTACGGCGCTGAAATTGTAGCTGAACGCTTGGTTGGCCATTCAGATGATGATGAAGACCACATCACAATCACAAAAGATGGTAAGGGCAAAAAGTATGAAAATGTTGTTCCTATCAAAAATCATCAACAAGCTATCAACTTCATGTTACAAAAATTAACAGATTTGGGTATCATTGAAGATTTCCAGGAAATTACAGGCGTTGGTCATCGTGTTGTTGCCGGTGGTGAGTGGTTTAACCATTCTGTTGTTGTTACGGATGAGGTATTGGCCAAGATTGATCGTTTAGCTGATTATGCTCCTCTACACAATCCGGCAAATGCTATGGGTATTCGTGCATTCCAGAAGTTACTACCAGATGCTTTGTCGGTAGCTGTGTTTGATACATCATTCCATCAAACGATGCCAGATGTTAATTACCTATACTCATTGCCTTATGAATACTATACAAGATATGGTGCTCGTAAATATGGTGCTCACGGGACATCACATCGTTATGTTTCTGCGAGAGCAGCAGCAATGCTAGGAAAAGATTTAAAAGACCTTAAGCTGATTACGTTGCACTTGGGTGCAGGTGCATCTATTACTGCGATAAAAGATGGTAAGTCTTTCGATACATCAATGGGATTTTCACCCTTGGCCGGTGTTACAATGGCAACACGTGCAGGAGACGTTGATCCATCGCTAGTATATTACATTCAAGAACGCGAAGGTTTGACAAATGATGAAATGTTGAATGTCTTGAATAAAAAGTCAGGGCTACTTGGTATTTCAACCATTTCAAGTGATATGCGTGATTTATTGGATGTTCAAGACACAAATGAACATGCTAAATTGGCAATCAATATCTTTATTAACCGAGTAATTAAATATGTCGGTCAATATGTTGCAGAGATGAATGGCGTTGATGCTATTGTATTTACAGCTGGTATTGGGGAAAATTCAGTGCCTGTCCGTAAAATGATTGTTGATAAATTAAGCTACTTTGGTGTCAAGTTAGACGACGAAAAAAATAATGTTCGTGGCGAAGAAGTTGAAATATCAACATCAGATTCGAAAGTTAAGGCATTATTGATTCCAACTAACGAAGAATTAATGATTGCGAGAGATGTAGAATCTTTAAAAGCATAATATGATAAAATGGTAAACGGCTAGTGTTTCTAAACACTAGTCGCTTTATTACGTTTGTGAGGTGAAAAGTATGGAGTCGAGAAAACAACGACATCAGCATGAAATTAAGAACGCCGAAGCGCTAGACGCCGGTATGGATCCGTTTGATGATGATTATCAAAATGGTAAAGGTGTTCCACGAAAAATAAAACGTGGGACACGAAATCGTTTTGTTGCTTTGATATTGTTAATTATTATCGTTGTTGGTGTTTTTTTTGGTGGAAAAGCATTGTTTACTGATCAATATGCTGCTTTGAACCCAAAGGATACTACTTTTAAAACGGTGAAAATTGCTTCTGGATCAACTTCAATCCAAATGGCAAATATTTTGCAAAACAAAAAAATTATTAAAAGTGCAAAATCGTTCAACAAATATGCGCAAAAGCAAGGGGCTGCAAGTCTTCAAGCCGGAACGTACAAATTTTCGCCATCTCAAACAGTTCAGCTCATTTATAAACAAATGACTTTAGGGCCAGGGGTAGCACCGCAGTTAGGGAAAGGTTACATCTTGGTGGCAACCGGACAGAGCCAAAGTCAAATTGCCAAAAATGTTGCTGATGAGACTAAGTTATCTAACATTAAAGTTAATAATGCTTTTACTGATAAATCAGTAATTGCAAAAATGAAGATCAAATATCCTGATTTACTAAAAGGTATGGCTTCAGATGATAATCTTTCTGATTATATTTATCCAGCGGCATACGATTTAAATGGTGTTAACACGATTAATGATGCAATTACCCAACTTTTGGCTACCTCTGATAAACAACTTAAACCATATTACAAAGATTTAAATAGCGATGGTATTAACAAAACCGCTGTAATTACTTTGATGGCCACGACAGGAAAAAAAGAATTTGAGCATCGGTTGGCATTTGTTAATAAAATTGCGCCTTATGCACAGACTTTGAGTAAAAAATATGGTATTTTAGCATCCATTTCAATCGCTCAAGCAGCACATGAATCTAACTGGGATAATTCAGTACTATCGTCTAAATACAATAACTATTTTGGTGTGAAAACTCAGGATAAAACTGCGGGTAAATCGGTTGTATTAGAGACGACTGAATATGTTGATGGGCAGCCAGAGACACAGAAAGCAAGGTTTGCTGTTTATAGTGATTGGAAAGAAAGTATGAAGGAGCACGCTGAAACTTTGGTTAATGGTAACACTTGGAATCCTACTCAATTCCAAGATGTCTTGAACGCTAAAAATTATAAAGCAGCTGCTAAAGCGCTTTATAAAGACGCTTATGCGACTGATACGAATTATCCCACGTTAATTATTAATTTAATTGAAACATGGAATCTACAACGATTTGATAAGTAAAAAACTGCCGAATTTTGGCAGTTTTTTTAAATATGTTGACGTGCAGCAATTAATTTAGATACTACCTCGAGCATAGTATTGATTTCTTGCTCGGTATATTCCTCAAGAATTTTTTGTTCATTGGTTGAAATACGTTGATGAAGCTCAAGATGTAAACGGCCTAATTCTTCTCCTAAGTTAGTTAAACGTAAAGAAATCTCTTTTTTGTTATCTTGAGGATGAAATTTCTCGATTAAAGTTAATTGAGCAAGATGATTAACATATCTTGACAACATACCTTGTGACAAATTAGATGTCTGTTGTAAGATTTTAAAAGTGGTGACGTTCCCGTTGACTACCAGTTGACTCAAAATTTGTAATTCAGAATGTGTGAAACGTTTTTGTGTGGCAATGAAATCCCGTGATTGTTCAGAACGAGCGTGCTTTAAAAACCATTGTTGTTCTGCGTCGTCTTCACTATGACTGTCTCGTAAAAGTTGTTTTATTTTTTCGAATTGTTGCTGTTTTTCCATTTTAATTACCTGTAATAAATATTGACTTTAAAATACTTAAGTTATATACTTATTTTACATTACCGGTAAACAAAAAACAAATGGAGATAATTACTATGAAAGCATCAGTTGTAAGAGATTTTAAACAAGGGCCACAATATGAAAAAAATTTTTCCGAACCAAACATTGATGAAAATCAAGTGATGATTGACGTGACGGCATCGGCTTTGTCAAATCGTGCTCGCGGTGACGCGACAGGCACTCATTATGCTGCAGAAGGTATTTTGCCAATGGTACCAGGCGTTGATGGCGTTGGTTTATTGCCGACTGGTGAGAAAGTATTTTTTGTTGGTAACGGTGGATTTGCTGAAAAGGTTGCGATTAAAAAAGGGCATTGGGTCGGCGTACCAATGCAACTAGATGATCAAAAAATCGCTGGTATGATGAATCCTGCTTTGTCGTCATGGATGGCCTTGAAATATCGTGCTCATTTTTAAAAAGGACAAAGTGTTATGATTTTAGGTGCAACTGGTAATGCAGGAATGCTGGCCGTACAAATTGCCAAACGTATGGGAGCAACCGAAATCATCGCAGTTGGACGGAATCAAGATAAACTAGAAGCACTGTTAGATTTAGGCGCTACTGCAACAATACGTCTCACGGATGATGTCAAAGCTTATCAAAATCAATTAGCAGTAGCTGGGCGGCAGGTTGATGTTGTCTTGGATTACCTTTGGGGTGACATTACCGCCAACGCAATGAAAGCTATTATTCCAAATAGAACACATGATGAGCAAGAACTGAAATGGGTTGAAATTGGTAGTATTGCTGGGCAAGCGGCACCCATCCCAGGCGCAGCATTTAGAGCTGTTAAGCTACAATTGATTGGTTCGGGACAAGGATCGGTTGGTGTTAAAGATCTGATTCAATCTTTCAATGAAATTATTGCAGCTGAAGTGAGTCAGCCATTCGTTTTCACTGTTAAAACAGTTGGTCTATCAGAAATTGAAAAATATTGGGCAATTTCTAGTCCTGAAAGATTGGTTTTTGTACCAAATAATTAATCAATCGATAATACTATCAAATATTAATTAGTCGCAAATTCACCTTAAAACGTAGGTATTATGCGTCTTTTTTTGTGGTTGAACGTTAATTGCGATGAAAGGCACAATATCAACGATGAAAACGTTTACAGAAATTAAATTGTAGGCTTGTGTAAACGTTTTCACTAGTGTACAATTAGTAGTGTTAAAAATGATGATTTAAAGCATCACAAATAAGAAGGAGTTTTATCAGTTATGAACGCAGCGATTTTACTGGCTTTGGTGCCAGCATTGGCATGGGGATCAGTTGGACTAGTCAATACAAAAATGGGCGGAACCGCAGGGCAACAAACATTAGGCATGACTTTTGGTGCTTTAATATTTGGATTAGCCACCATGTTTTTCTTTGTGATGCCACGTCACATTGAACTCAATAGTCATATTTGGGTTGTCGGCGTTGTTTCTGGACTTGTCTGGGCAGTTGGAACCGCAGGTCAATTTTTGGCAATTAAAGACTTAGGGGTATCATTAGCTATCCCTTTGTCAACCGCAGGTCAAATTGTGACTAATGCGTTGATGGCTGCAGCTGTTCTGGGTGAATGGAAGACTGGCAAAATGTGGGCGATTGGTGCAGTTTCAATCATCGCTGTTGTTATTGGCGCTACATTGATCTCAGCGCGTGATAAAGCTAAAAATAGTGAGGGCATTGAAGCAGAAGAGAGAACTAAAAGTATGACCAAGGGGTTGATTTATTTGGCAATCTCAACGGCCGGATTCATGTTTTACTTTGTTTTGCCTAACTTTTTGAACAAAATCGGCTATATTTCAGATGCTATCAAGGCGCGTGGCAATGGTGTTGACTATATGACAGCAATTGTTGGTCCACAATCAATTGGACAAGTAATTGGTGCTTTCTTGATTGTGATATTTGTCTTGAAAGAATCTGAAATTATGTTTAAGTTGTCAACTTGGAAAAACATTTTGACAGGTCTAGTTTGGGCAACTGGTAATATTTTCATGTTCATTTCTGCTGCAAATCCTGATATTGGTCAAACAATTGCAACGACGTTTTCTCAATTAGGTATCATCGTGGGTACTTTTGGTGGTATTTATTTGTTGGGTGAGAAGAAGTCAAGCTATCAAATGAAGCTGATTGCGATTGGTACAATATTAGTTGTTATTGGCGCTATCATCATTGGTAATATTAATAGTTTCGCGTAAAAAAATAAACGGGCAAACATTGTTTGCCCGTTTTTTAGTACAAAAATATGTGTATTTCGTTTGCTTGGTAAAAAAACCATATCAATAAATTAAGTCATTGTTGATGCGCTTGATAAAAATGAGGCATGCTGGCAATTACTTTTTATATTGTTTTAAATACCGGTTTGCTAGTAATTTATGGAATTTAACGCCAAGTGTTGGATTAGCCTTATCAATATCTTCATACATAGCAGCAATAATTTTGGTCATTAACCGATTGAATTGGTCCATTTCTTCATTTGATAAGACGGTTATGAATTTTGGTACTTCTTGAAAAGAAGATTCAATTTCCTCTCGTCCTTTTGTCGTTAAGCTAACAAGATTGATTCGTCTATCTTTTTCAGATTTGCTCAATGATACTAAATCACGCTTGGCTAATTTTGAAACAAATTCACCCGTAGATTGTGGTGAGATTTCAAGTCGTGACGAAATTTGGCTTTGAGATAAATGATCTTCATCTGCTAAAGCAAGTAATACCTTTCCTTGACCTTCTACTGTCAGTCTTGGTTTGACGTCTTGCACGATATCGTCATATATTTTTGTTAATTGTTCGTATTCGGCTAATTTTCCGGCAATTAATTCTGACTTGATTTTGCGTTCCATAATTGATGTTAACCTCCGCTCAATTATTTTAGTATACACTATTCTACTTGACAAATTAATCAGGGGACCTTACAATAATAATCAAGGGCCCCTGATTAAATGTAGTGAGGTATATGTTATGGAAAATGAAGTAGCGATAAGCGTTAAAAACATTTCAAAAAAATTTGGACAACATGTTGCAGTCAATGATATTAGTTTTGATGTGAAAAAAGGTGAAATTTTTGGATTACTTGGTCCAAATGGTGCTGGTAAGTCCACTTTAATTAATATGATGACTACACTTATGCAACCAGACCAAGGTGAAATTATGATTAATGGTTTGAATACAATTTCTCAAAGTCGTCAGGTGAGATCACAGTTTAGTGTTACTGGGCAAAGTGCAACAATTGATAGAGAACTCAGTGCACGAGAAAATTTGTTTTTATTTGGTAGATTAAACGGATTAAATCGTGATTCTGCACATCAACGTTCAGAAGAATTACTAGTTGATTTTGACTTAGTTCAGTCGGCAGATCATTCTGTTTCAACATTTTCTGGTGGGATGTTACGACGATTAGACTTAGCCATTAGTCTGATCGGTAATCCCAGTATTTTATTTTTGGATGAACCCACAACGGGGCTTGATCCGAGAACACGTACACAAATGTGGGTAGCAATTCAAAAATTAGTAAAAAATGGCACCACGGTTCTTTTGACCACTCAATATTTGGAAGAGGCTGATCAGTTAGCGGACAGAATTGCATTGATTGATCACGGTAGGTTAATAGCTGAGGATAAACCAAGTGAATTGAAAAAGCTTGTCGGTGGATTGCAGCTGAAAGTGACTGTTGAGCAGAATGAGTCAGTCATTCCAACGCAAAGTATCATTGAAAAAGTTTTAGGAAAAACAGTTAATGTTGAAAATAGAAATCTAACCGTTATATTAGACAATAATGCTTTTAACAAAGTGTCTGAAATTTTGGACAAAATCCTAGCATCTAAAATCATGCTAAGCAGTTTTAAAATTGATGCACCATCTTTAGATGAAGTATTTTTATCAATGACAGTGGGTAAAAATTGAGGAGATATATCATGAAAAATCAACAAAAAGCCAGTATTATGAGCACAACTTTAACAATGGCACATCGGAATTTGCTCAAGACGTGGCATAATCCAGATAATCTGAGTGATGTTATTATTCAACCAATTATCTTCACACTTTTGTTTGGATTTCTTTTCGGCGGTGTGATTGCTGGAAGTGTGCATGCGTATTTGCCAATGCTTGTGTCTGGTATCTTGATTCAAAGCATTCTAAATGCGGCAGCGGGATCGGGTCAGCAATTGCGAGAGGACATTAATAGTGGCATTTTTGATAGATTTAAAACTCTACCAATTTCTGCATTTGTTCCGCTAGCTGGTCAACTTATTGGTGACGCACTTCGATTGTTGTTGTCCGGTTTGATTTCCTTAGGAACAGCGTTTGCAATTGGATGGCGGCCCTCTGTCAATCTAATAATGATTGCTTGTGTCTTAATTTTAGCAATATTTATTGGATGGTCAACTTCTTGGATCTTTGTTTTGATTGGTCTATTAGTAAAAAATGCAGAATTGATAGGAAGCCTTTCCATGATCATTATATTGGTGATGACATTCCTATCAAATGCCGTTATTCCAATCAGGACATTGCCATTATTTTTACAAAGCATTGTGCAATTGAATCCTGTGACCATAACGATTAGTGCTATTCGGGCAATCATGAAAACAGGTTACTGGAATACTGAAGCAACGCTGGTTATCATTAGTGGTATTATCATCATTGCGATTTTTATGCCATTGTCTCTCATGGTGTATCGCAAAAACAATTAATCAACAAAAAAAAGAAAGCACGGCGCTTTCTTTTTTTATGGTTATTTTTTAACTTCTAAAATTTGAACATTAATGTTGATGCCGTTTGGAAGTGGCACAGCGACTGTGTCGTTGACCTTTTTACCAATTAATGCAGTTGCCATTGGTGATTCGTTTGAAATTTTACCAGCTAGTGGATCAGCCTCAACGGAACCTACAATTGTATAAGTTTCAGGTTCTTCATCAGGTAATTCTTTAAACGTAACGGTTTTACCTAGAGAAACTTCGTCCTCAGCAGTTGCGTTAGAATCAATGATTTCAACGTTTTCAAGCATCTTTTTAATGGTTTGAATGCGACCTTCAACAAAGGCTTGTTCATCTTTTGCTGATTGATATTCTGAATTTTCAGACAAGTCACCGTATGAACGCGCAATTTGGATACGTTTTGTAATTTCTGGGCGTTGATTAGCAATGAGGTCGTCTAATTCAGCTTGTAGCTTATCACGACCTTCAGTTGTCATTGGATATGTTTTTTCTTCTGACATAAGTGTTTTTCCTTTCAATTTGCGTGTTTTCTCGCAAAATATAACGAAAAAAGCATATCATGTGGTGACCTTTTTTGCAATAGATAAATTGCTAAATATTACTAATATAACTGTCGCAATGGTTGTGGTAGCAAGACCCAACCATAAAAATGGTGGGGTATAGGTCATAGATATTGTGTGCCGCCCTGGTTTTGTTTTAATGCCGATAAAATAGTTAGCCACTTTGTCGGCCTTAACGGTTTTGCCATCAACTGCTATATGCCACCCAGCAACAGAGGGAATGGTAGTCATAATCAATGGCTTTGTTGATGTCGTCGTGATTGTCCCCTGAATATGTCGTTCGGACCGTTTTGTGATTTTAAGGCTATTCTGCTTTAACTCGCTAGCATCGTCTGCAATGCGATTGTTATCGACATGATAGAGGGTGACGTTAGATAAGGCTAATGTTTGGGTATCTTTCATTCTAAATGTGATTGTCTGCAACTTGTTTTTGGCATTTGAATTAAGATTAACAATAACAGTGTGGCGATAAGAGCTAAATTGCGTAATGACCTTGCCGTTAATTAGGAGGTCAAAATTCTTAATATCCAGACCACTGCCAATGGTCAAATAGTAGCTATCATTAGTTGTTGGGGTAAATTGCAAGTCCAAACTAGCAGGTTGACTCGCATTTTGACGTGTTATGATCGCATTTGTAATCGTTGTTGGTGCTTTGACATTATGGCCAATGGCTTTTTGAAAATTATCTGTGTCAACTGGCGACGTTGAATCACCGGTTAAGCCTTGCCAAAGATTACCCTGATTTTGCAAAGGATTATTGTAAAGCATTTTGGTATTAAGCGCGCCAGAATTGGCTGCAAATGCTATGGGTAGGGCATTGTGATTCTGATAAATATTAGTAGTCGATGTTGTTGCTTTTAGACTGTAATTACTGGTGTCCGGACGAAAACCAATTAAATGTTGACTAGGTTGACCAGCATCACCACTGTCTTGCCCATTTGGGGTGATGATATATTTCATGCCCAGCAGTGCATCAGATAAGATACTGCCATTGCTATATACAACATAATTATCGCCGTCAGGTTGTCCAAAATTGCCAAAAAAAGTTGGCGTAGACTTTGGTAAAGCCGAGCTGAAATGGGCACCGCCATAATAATCAAACATCATGCCATCACCACGAGTGCGTTGAAATGTTTGCGCTACACGATACCAAGAGGTGTCTTTTTTTAGAAACTTTTTATCCGCTGTGAGTGCTTTAATCGTATTTTGATACTCTGTATTTGTTAAATAAGAAAAGTTGTCTAGCGTGAAAACGACATTTGCTGTGAGGGATAATAACGTTAAGCCAACTAAAATGGGTAGCCAAAATTTGTCATGAACTTTAAAAGTGAACTGCGCTAATGTTAGCAAGGCTAAGCCAATGAATAAAGTAATACTTGAACGATTGATGTAATTGATTTTAGCATCACTGAGTGTGGCATAAATAGCAATTGCACTAAATATGATTAACAAAGTAGTAATTGTCATCAGTCGTGGCCGCCAAGTTGGCTGCCAACTAATAGCAGCTAAATAAATGACAAAGAAACTAATCAAAAAACTGAAACGGTATGGATACCAAACTGGGTATTGAAAACCGTGGAATAGTAAAGTAAGTGGTGCCCAAGTAGTGGCTAATATTAAGAAGGCTAACAGTAAAAATGCCCCGATTTTGACGCGTAATTTAATAACACGTGTCGTGAAAAAAGCTATTAGTGTGATTAAAACGAAAGCACTTACATAAAAGTTTGCTTGCCCATTTTGCATCTGGTCAAAATTAAAACTACCCGGAATTAATTTAAACAAAAGATGTAAAGGATTGTTATCAAACTTGAAAGAAAAATCAGAATTGTACTGCGTTTTGCCTAATTTGAGCTGAAAATAAGTCGGTAAAATTATCCATGCTGATAGGCCGCCACCAATAGCTGAACTAATAATAAATCGTCTCAAAATTAGCCAACGATGTTTAATATTTGGCCAAGTCAAGCGCCAAGAAAAATACAACACGATAAAGATGGCGACCATATAGCCAATATAATAGTTACAAATAATACTGGCACCAAGCAGAAGGCTATATTGCCACCAAGATTGTTGATAAAACAAACGTTCAAGTGCCAAAATTACCAATGGCAGTAAAATGACGGTGTCGAGCCATAACAAATTTAAGTCGTTTGCAATGAACCAACCAGATAGTGCGTAGTTAACCGCGAACAAAGTGACATAGTAATGTTGTTGCAGGTGCAATTTTTGCAATAGATAAGCCATTGATAGGCCAGCTGCCCCAAATTTGAGCACAGTGACGAGTAGAATGGCGCTAGGGAGTGAGGCGTTAGGAACCATTAGAAAAATAAGGTTAAAAGGACTCATTAAATAATAAGCCCATTCACCCAGCATATCTCCGCCTAAGGCATTAGAAAATGAGTAAAAAAAGCTGCTAGGATGCTGCAGTAAGGTATGCTTGAATGCTGCAAATTGATCAATGTATTGTTGACCGAGATCTACTGTTAAAATTGAGCTGGTGCCAAATGGTGCCATGTGACGATAGGCAAAATAAGCTAACATAATCAGTAGGGGGATCCAAAAGCTGAGTGCTAATGGTGCCAGTGTGTAGCGTTTTAAAGTGTGTTTCATAAATGAGTGTTCCTAAAAATAATAACTTGCTAATAAAAAAGGGCAGAAAAATTTGCTTAGTCAAGGCAATTCATTCTGGAACCTTTTTATGATTATCAAGTTTAGTGAGTTGATGAAATTGCAACTGATTCAGCGATGTATTGGTCGGGATTGTTGATGAGTTGCGTGACAAATTCGGCGACACTGGTGCGTGTGATTGGCCCACCAATAATTTCTTCGTGTGGATCAGTTTGAAAGTTAAGTTGTTGCATCTTATTGTCATCGGTGAGTTCATTTGGCCTGATAATGGTGTAATCGAGTTGAGATGCTGTGATACGTTGCGCGGCAACAGCTTGATCGCCAATATAGCTGTTTTCGTTTTCGGGAGTACCTAAAATATTGCGCCACAAATCAGCTTGCTTAGGTGGCAACTCATTGTAAATGCCAATTGTTGCGATCCAAATCAGGCGAGACACCCCAGCAGTATGCATGGCATTGACCAACGCATTAGCCACATTTTTTTGACGGCCTTCGGCACCAATATTGGCGTAGACAATGTCAATATCTTTTAATGCCGTCACCAAATCAGCTTCATTTGCTGCATCTAGCTTGGTAATATGTTGGGCTGGTTTGGCGTGAAGAGAGGTGAGCTTTAATTGTGTGTCGGTATTGGCTAACATAGTAACCACTAATTTGGCAATTTGACCATTAGCACCGAGAATTAGAATTTTTTTTGTCATATCTTCATTTTAGCATGATTGTTTGGATTGCGGTAAAATATAGTTAGGAATGAGGTTCATTATGAGTTTAACTTATCAACAATTATTAACGGCAGTCCCACTGATATTACGAGGCGGTAATGTGCCTAATATTGTTGGAGAAGCAGGCATTGGCAAGTCTGCTTTAGTGAGCGATGTGGCAAAGCAAATGAATGCGCAATTGTTTACAACGGTGGTTTCTCTGTCAGAAAAAGGCGATTTGGCGATTCCAATACCGCCCTTGACTGAAAGCGCGTTTTTGCAAACTAAACATTATGGGCAACTTGCTGACGTTAAATTTGGCTACACACATACGCTGATTCAAATTATTCAGCATGCTGAAGCGGTACCGAGTCAACCAATTATTTGGTTTTTAGATGAATTCAATCGTGGTTCACAAGCTGTTCAGGCCGAACTCATGAATTTAGTGTTACAACGACAGATTAATGATCTAGTTTTGCCCGAAAATGTTTTCCTTATTTTGGCAGAAAATCCAGATGATAGTATGCATGGATTTGAGACATCTGAATACGCGGTGCAAACTTCTGATGCCGCAATTAAGGATCGGACAACAAGATTAGTGATGAGCGTATCAGTGAAAGATTGGTTAGCATGGGCTGCTAAAGGGGATCAACGGCCCAATATTCATGATTTGGTGCGCAGGTTTATCGCTGAAAATGCTAGTTTGTTGTATCCTGACGTGCGTGAAGTTGATTTGAATCCAACCCCACGTGCTTGGCAACGTGTGTCGGATGATCTTTTTGAATTGCTTAGGCTATCTAATCGTCAGCAAGAAGATTTGTTATTTGATATTGTGGCGGGTGATTTAGGTCAAGTAGTGGCAACACAATTTGTTCGATTTGTACGCGAACAAACGCCTAGCTTAACTGCCGAAGAAGTCTTTGACTCAAAACCAGACGGACCTAAAGTACCTTTAACCATTCGTTCCAAATTTGAAAGCTATTCAGAAATTCAAAAAATGACAGTGATGAAAACATTGTTATTGACGGCAGATATGACACACGATAATAACGCTGCACGTTTTAGTGAATTACTACAATTGGTGGCACCAGATGGGCAATATGCACTGGTTAAGCAAATGACAAATGCTCCAATTTTAGATAATTTATACAATTCAGAAGAACACTATGCAAACGTGTTGTATCAACAAATTATGGACATTGCGACCAGATGATAACAAAGGATGAAACGGATAATTTAATATTAGGTGGTATTAAAACCTTACTCGATGTTTCACCACTATATGGCAACATTGTCATGAATTTAACCCGCGAAATGAACCTGTTAGCACCGCATCCTTTGGCATTAAAATGGCAAAATCATCGTTGGTACTTAGTAATCAATCCAGCACGTTTAACGGAAAATTTCAGCACATATAATCAGATTGCTGCTGCATTGGCACATGAATCACTGCATGTTATTTGGGAACACCCAGTTCGCTATGCTGCAACGCACCAAGCAAAATCAGTTGTTGATCTAGGGACTGATGTGGCGATTAATCAATATTTACCTAAGGAATTAGGTGAGTTACCAACGGCTGTGACTTTGCAAATGTTGTTTGATGTGTACGGCGAATGGTTTGCGCCTTATCAAGATTCGCAAACTTATATTGATTTAATCAGTCGTTTTGAAGATGATATGCCTGCTCATGGTGACGTCGACGGCCACGGTGATTGGGCGAGTGTTGGCGATGAGTCTGATGAGGCTAAATCGGCACTTGAACAAGTCATTCGCCAAGCCAATGAAGATGCACAAAAATCTGGGCGAGGTCACTTGGCTAGTGCTGTCATACAACAGATTTCCGCGGTGGTGGTGCCTAAAAAAAATTGGCGTCAAATCCTCAAAACAGGGGTAAGCCAAGTACCTAATCAAAAGCAACCATCACGTGCACGATTTAATCGGCGCCAAGCCTATCGAATGGACTTATTTGGTGAAATTAGTACGTACGAAAATGAAATTTTGGTATTTGTCGACAATTCGGCTTCTATTAGTGATAGACTAGTGGGTAAATTCCTAGCCAATGTGATGCAAATAACACAACAATTTGATGCTAAAGTCCGCGTGTTTTCATTTGATACAGCAGTTGAAGTGATTAAAAATATCAATCATTGGCAGCGCCGTGCTGGCGGGGGAACGGCATTTCAAAGTATTTTTGACTATCTCGATAA
Source organism: Leuconostoc falkenbergense (assembly GCF_014634805.1). Lineage (GTDB taxonomy): Bacteria > Bacillota > Bacilli > Lactobacillales > Lactobacillaceae > Leuconostoc > Leuconostoc falkenbergense. The sequence continues at coordinate 7,036 of NZ_BMBS01000025.1, read as the reverse complement.
ACAAAAAACACCTCGTGAGACGACAACAGTGATTATCCTAACTGATGGTGACGGTGAAACATCACCGATTATGTCACAGTATCGTCGTGTTTATTGGATACTGCCAGAAGAGCAACAACTCAGTTTGCCTAATCAAATTGGAAAGGTGTTGACCCTATGAAATTAAATCCAACAGATCTGAGTAGTTTTATTGCCAAAGACAATCGGTTCAAAAGAGCTGAAGCATTATTAACTGATCAATGGGAATCACTGTTGCTGAGCGAGCCATGGGGCATGACGATGATGACACGTTCAGATATTGTCTATGCAAAAGCATTAGTTGCATCAGACGCTATGACACCCACAGTTGATCTGACAACGTTTAAAGGCGTCCAACAGTTTATTCAGCGTAATGCAGTTCGGCTTTCACCAGATGTCGTCACAATGTTAAAGGAGCCATTCTTATGAAAATTAATCTTGTACTTGCACCAGAACAGTCAGTTTCAGAATTATTAGCACTTCAAACAGCGAATCCAGACAACGTGTTTTACCTCGGCAAGGTATCACAATTGGCGGGTTCGAATGTTTTGATTTTGGATGCGCCAGAAATTGTCCAACAATTTCAACGGCCATTAGGCTTTGATAGTCGTTATATTAATGGTCAATTAACTGGCCGTGTGATTCATCAAATTGCCTTTCAGGCTAAAGATGATAATGATAAACTAATTGGTAAGTTAGTAAATGTTGCCGGTGTTGTGGCTCAAAATGATAATGGTAAAGCAGATTATATGTTGTGGACTTTTTGGCAAAATCACAGTCAATTAGCTGATTTTTTGAAAAGTACACAGTATCAGCAAATGATTAATTTGATGAAAAATCCCTACACAACGACTTACCAACGTGTTACAAGTGATTCGCAATTGTCACTGAAACATCAAATGAGAGATGTTGATCCTGAATGGTGGGGTTGATTATCTGGTGGCATTCGTTTACACTTATCTTGAAATGAATAAAATATCTGGGGTGCCGATTGGCTGAGAAATACCCATTGAACCTGATGACGTTAGTACGTACGCAGGGAGATATGTTGCATAAGCTAGTGTTTTTTAAATGTTGATTACTGGCCGTGAACGCATCTTCTTGGAGTGGGTTCGCGGCCTTTTTGTGTCCTATTATGGAGAAAACATGACCTCACTACAAACAATTAGAGAACAGTTTATGCCTCAAATCATGGCTGAGCCTTTCGTGAAAGCAATTGGTAATAACTCATTAACCAAGCATCAAGCAGATTATTATACGGCTCAAGATGCCAGTTATATCGAAGCTTTTATGCCTATCGTTGATCAAATTGATGAATCATTACATTTAACCAGACCGACAAGCGACGATGAGGGACAAGCACACCTTAGTCTAGTGGATGCTGTTGCCTCAAAGTCTTTAGATTTGGTTGGGCAATCCTATGTTAATCATATGCGTGCAGCAGCTCAAAAAGGTGCTATGTCAGCAATCATGGCAACCTTACCTTGTGTGGAATCCTATTATTTTATAGCTAAAGCACTGGCACATCAAACAAACAATGGTTGGCAGCAATATTACGCCAGTAAACAATATCATGATTTGGTAACCTATTACTGGCAGATTGTTGACCATTCAGACAGTCAACTAGATGTCGCTATTTTTGAAAAATCGTATCAATTTGAACTAAAATTTTGGCGGAATGCCTATGAAAAAGGGAGTCAATACTAATGACAATTAAAAATGTACGGACACAATCACCGCTTGTTCTGACTTATGCTAACTTTGTTACCCCACAATTCGTAGCCAATGTAGTGAATGTTATTGGTGCTTCGCCGCTTATGAGTCGCGAAGTTAGTGAATTTAATGATTTATGTCAAATTGCACATGCCGTTGTCATTAATATTGGTACGCTTAAGGCCAATGAATTATCAGATATTGTAACGCTCTCAAAGGTCGCTACTAACTTAGATAAACCTGTTATCTTGGATCCAGTTGCTGTTGCAGTACCTTTTCGTAGCAAGGCCGTGCAGACTTTGATGCGAGAAGGGCATGTTGATATTATTCGAGGTAACGCAGCGGAAATCGCGTGGTTTGCCGATATTGATTTTGACAGTCAAGGCATTGACGCCACTGGTAGTGGTGATGTAATTGCCATCGCACAATTAGCAGCGGAAAAGACTGGTGCCATAATTGCGTTAAGTGGTGCTAAAGATGTTATTAGCGATGGGCATCAAACTGCCGTCATTGAGACAGACGTGCCATTATTATCAACTAATGTGGGAACTGGTGATGCATTATCGTCCATGATTGGTGCTTTTGTGGCTGAATCACTCACTATGGAAAATGTCACGTACACGATGGCAACGTTTAAGTTAGCTGGCCTCAAAGCCAGCCATCAAATCACGACACCAGGTTTTTATAGTATGCAATTGCTAGATGAACTTGCTGCAATTACAAGTGAGGAAGTAGCGACATTTATGACTGAAAGTGTGCAATACTTATGAGCAATGAAACACCACAAGTATTAACAATCGCTGGTGCTGATAGTAGTGGCGGTGCTGGTATTAGCGCTGATTTAAAGACATTTGCTGCACAGGGTGTTTATGGTGCTAATGTGTTTGTCGCTTTAACAGCGCAAAATACATTGGGTGTTCAAGATGTTTTGATGACACCACCTGATATGATTTGGTCACAAATGCAATCAATCGCTGATGATTTAGCTATCAAAGCAACCAAAACTCGTATGCTCGGAAACGCAGAGACAGTAGCGCTTATTGCCAAAGGCTTGCAAAATTTTGATTTTGGTAAATATGTGTTAGATCCGGTAATGGTCGCGAAAGGTGGCGCAAAGTTGCTTAATCCTGATGCAGTGGCTGCCGTTAAAAGTTTATTGTTACCGCTAACAGAACTTGTAACGCCTAATATGCCAGAAGCTGAAATTTTAAGTGGTCAAGCGATTAATAATCGGCAAGACATGCAACGTGCAGCTAAGGCGATTCAAAAATTAGGCGCCAAAAATGTTTTATTGAAAGGAGGTCATGGGCAGTCATCACGTATTGAGGATTACGTCTTATTGGCTGATGGGACAGATTTCTGGTTGGCAAGTCAGCGGGTTCTTACGGAGCGTACCCACGGCACTGGGGACACTATTTCGGCAGCGATTACAGCACAATTAGCGCTTGGGAAAACTTTAGATGTGGCGATTTTGCATGGGAAAAGATACGTTGACGCCACAATTCGTGATGGCATTGCTGTTGGACACGGGCATGGGCCACTTAACCATGGGACCAAATTGGTGACAGAAGATACAGTTGAGGTACTTCATGACATTTAATCCGTTAATATTACGACGTTATTTTGTTTTAGGCACTCAAAATGTGGAAAACGAATCACAATTTTTTGATATTTTAACAACCGCTTTGAAATATGGTATTACTGCTTTTCAATATCGTGAAAAAGGTGATGGCGCATTAAAAGGCGCTGAAAAATATCGTGTGGCAGAGCGTGTACGCGACTTAACACGCCAGTATCACGTGCCTCTAATCATCGACGATGATATCCCATTAGCTCACCAAATTCACGCTGATGGTGTGCACTTTGGTCAAAAGGATGGTAATATCATTGAAAATGTGCGTGCTTGCAATGGTATGTTTGTTGGTGTGTCCGTGACGACGCAAGCTGATTTTCATCGTGTTCAAGGTGTATCGGGAATTGATTACATTGGTGTTGGACCAATATTTGCGACGAAGACAAAAGCTGATGCTAATCCACCAATTGGTCTCGAAGGCTTGAGACACATTAAAAGCATTAGTGATTGGCCAATCGTCGCTATTGGTGGTATTTCAAATCAAAATATAGATGATATTTATGCGACTGGTATCAATGGCGTGGCTGTTATTAGCATGATTAGTGCAGCTGATAACGTCGCAGACGCAGTGATAAAGTGGCAACAAAATTCATAAAGATTAAAAGAGGCTCAACATGTTTAACACGTTGGGCCTCTTTAATTTGATTTTTACTTTATAAATTGTTCAGATAGCGACAAAAATTCATCAATATCTTTTTTAACCAAATCAGCACCAGCTTGCCAGAAATCTGGCTTAGTCAGATCAACACCTAAATGTTTTTGAGCTAATTCTTCTGATGTCATATTTGCTGTGTCACGAAGCAACGCAATATATTTATCCTCGAAATTATCACCATCTTTTTGTGCTTGTGCATAAATACCGGCTGAAAAGAGATAACCGAAAGTGTACGGGAAATTATAAAATGGGACTGAATCAATAAAGAAGTGTAACTTTGAAGACCAGAAATGTGGGTGTCGCGTATCTAGCATACCATCAAAGGCGCTTTTTTGTGCTTCATCCATCAATTCGTTCAGTCGTTGCGGTGTGACAACACCATTTTGACGCTCCGTATAGAACGCATCTTCAAATAAGAAACGCGCATGAATGTTCAAGAACATGGCAATAGGATTAGTCATTTTGGCGTCTAACAAGACCACTTTTTCAGCATCAGTCGTTGCTACTTTTACGTTAGCGTCATTGACAATAAGTTCAGCGAAAGTGGAAGCTGTTTCAGCGACATTCATTGCATACGCATCACGCCAGAACGGCAAATCATTAAGTTGAGCAGAATGAAAAGCATGTCCCAACTCATGGGCAATCGTTGCGGCATCATTGACTGATCCAGTATAAGTTAGAAAAATGCGTGATTCATGTAAATCAGGGACAGATTCCATGTAGCCGCCCGGTTGTTTGCCAGGGCGGTTTTCAGATTCAATCCAATTATTTTCAAATGCCATTTTGGCAAAATCAGCCATTTTAGGTGAAAACTTACCAAATTGCGTGATAATAAATTGTGCTGCTTCATCGTAAGAGACTTCTTTAGGACTGTAATCACCGATGTTTGTGAGCGGTGCAACTTGATCTTGCCAACCCAATTGCGAGAGACCAAGCAAGGCTTTTTTACGGTCAAAGTAGGGCTTGAACATGCCTTTGTTGTTGTCAACAACATGCCACATCGCCTTTAAAGTTTCTTCAGACATGCGATTCATTTCCAAAGGTTGCTCTAAATAATTTTGACGCTGATGTGCTTTCTGATTAGTTAATCTGAATCCAGCCAAATGGTTAAGCGTGTCGGCAGTGAGGTTTTCTGCATTACCCCACATTTTCTCATAATTAGCCATAATATTGGCACGCGTCTCATTATTTGGTTCACCATCTAGCATATTAAGCGCTTGGCCGGCGGAAATTTGTCGTGTTTTGCCCGTTTCGTCAGTGTAGTTCATTGAGAGTGAAGCCGAAATGGTGTCATAGTGTTGGGACCATGCTTGCTGACCATCAAGATCAAATTGATTGATCAGCGACTCAGTGCTGTCATCCAAAAGGCGTTTGGCATCGGTACGTAGCTCTGTTAAATAGAAAGCAATTGGTGATAAGCGTTGTGTTTTAATGGCCGTAGCAAAGGTTGCATCATCTAATTGTAATAACAGCTTTTGGAAGCGGTTGAGTGGCGTTGAAAAAGCAACCCACAAGTTACCTAATTTATCAAAATGAGGTGCATAAACACTATTACCATAATCAACAGATGACCAACCATTAACGAAAATGCCAGCTGTGCCAATACCAGCACTAATTGTTTGTGCTAAATCAGCTAAGTTAGCTAATTGGTCGAAATCCTTATCATCAGATGCACGGTATGCGTCAACTTTTGTCGCGAAGTCTTGTGTTTGAGAAGTGATGAGTTCGTATTTTTGAGTGAGTTGCGGTGATGTGATACCACCCGGGAAAATACTTTCTAAATCCCAAGTTTGTGAATAAGACATGAATGAATACCTCAATTTATTTTTATCGTTACCTTATGATAACATTGTTTGAAAAAATTGGATATGTGAGATTATGAGGAGAATAACATGGCATTTTCTGAAAGGATTCAAAATAGGGGGAATCAACATATTTGCCCCCTATACAATTAAGTTGTAAAATAAAAAGATTGAATTCGAGGAGAATGTGAGTCATGAGAAGTGTCTATAAGTGGGTAATTGGTCTGGTAACCTTAGTCATGCTGTTATTATTATCAGCGTCTATGTATTTTTTTCATGTTGCAGAAGTTCGTAATCCCGCAGCAAATAAACCAGATGCACTTAGAACAAAATCCAGTCCTGTTTATGATTATGAGCACAAGTTTTTAGCACGTCATAAAACGACTTGGACGCAAAAAACTTCAGATGGGCTGACACTTGATGCTTGGTATGTGACAGCCAGTCAGCCGACAAATAAAACTGCAATTTTGGCACATGGTTGGCATAATAATAAAACAACGATGGCCATTTACGGCGAACTATTTCACGATCTTGGATATAATGTGTTGATTCCAGATAACCGTGCACATGGTGATTCACAGGGTAAATTAATTGGATACGGTTGGACGGATCGACGAGATTATATTGGTTGGATTAATCAGGTTCTAAAGAAAAATGGACAACAGTCTAATATTGTCATGTACGGTATGAGTATGGGTGCAGCAACTGTTGTTAATGTTTCTGGTGAACACGATTTGCCAAAACAAGTGAAAGCGTTTATCGAAGATTCGTCATATACTAGCGTTCTGGCAGAAGTGAAACATGAAGCCGGAGACATGTATGGCTTACCTTGGTTTCCTATTGTTAACATTGTATCTGGTATTTCCAAAGTGCGAGCTGGATACTCATATAGTGAGGCTAGTCCACTGAAACAGGTTGCGAAAAATAAACGACCAATGTTGTTCATTCATGGTGACAAAGATACTTTCGTACCCACACGTATGGTCTATCAGCTTTACGCGGCAACAAAGGGGCCAAAAAAGTTGTGGGTGACGAGTGGTTCAAAACATGTGCAAAGTTTTCCAGATCATCCCGTAGCTTATCGACAAAAAGTGACCAACTTTTTGAATCAGTATGACAAATAAAAACACAACTGTTTTGAAGTGAACCCCAATAGTTGGACAAAATAAAATTAATTAACTAACAGACTCAGTGGTGAGTTGTCGATATTGAACC
>NZ_BMBS01000024.1 GCF_014634805.1 Leuconostoc falkenbergense | reverse complement strand
AACACTCAACTGGCAATCACCACGAAAGGTTTTTCAGCAGTTTGCAGTGTTCGGTTAATTCTTGCAATCTACCATATAAAATAAAATGCTATATTGTTGAACTAATTATTATGAAAACTTGCTTGATTAAACTTAAATGATTTTAAAAGTTTGTTAAAAATCAAAAAACATAGGGAACTGATAAAGTTAATCAGTCAGCTTTCTGTTCAAATTACTTTGATGATATAATTACTTGGCTATGTCATTGCCATATGATAAAATAAGAGTCAGTGTGAAGCTTATCAAAAGAAATGTCAACAAAGCTGTGTCACCTAAGGGACAAATTTTGTCCAATAAGGTGCTACAACTTTTGTATTTGGAGGTCTGATATGTCATGGATTTTTTTATTAATGGCCGGTTTATCTGAGATTCTTTGGTCAACTGCAATGAAACTGAGCGATGGTTTTTCAAAAATTAGTTGGGCTATCGTTACGGTAGTTGGTTTAATTGCCAGCATGCTATTCTTATTGCAGGCAGTCAAACATTTGTCGTTTAGCTTAGCATATCCTATCTGGACAGGCATTGGTGCAGTTGGTTCGGTAGTCGTTGGTGTGTCATTGTTTCATGATAAATTTTCTGGGGCCACTTGGTTGTTTGTAATTTTGTTAATTGTGGCTATTATTGGCATAAAAATGACGGCTGGCGAATAGTGAGATGATATCAGGTTAATTTTTGTTGGCGCAAAATAATATCAAAAGCAATAACACCGACAATGCCGATGCTAGTACCAATTAAAATTGCGATTAACCGAGTGATGATTAAATTTGTTCCTAGTTCAGGTCGAACCAGTTTAAAAAGAATAAGCGCAATTGGTGTTGTAAAAAAATTTCCAATCAAGTAGCTTTTAGGCATTGCGAAACAAATTATTCCCATCAATATGACTGCAATAATCATCAATAAGATTTTTTGATGGATTGTTGTATAAATTAATAAAGCAAATATACATCCAACAATGCCAGCAAGCACATAGTGGTATTGGCGATGCCTAGCGGTTGGTATGTTTTCAGCTTGCAAGATGGTGATAGCAGAGACTAACAACCAGTAATAGTTATTGAGGTGACTCTGAACACCAATAAAATAGGCTAACATAGCAAAAATAGAATAGTTAATGGCACGCATGGATTCAATGTTATAAGTGAATTTTTCTCGATCTAGACGGAATGTGATGGCATATTTTTCATAACACCAATTTTCGATTAGTGCGAAAACAGTTGCAATAACGGCACCTAAAATGATGTACAAAGCAAATAAAAGTCTTGTTATGATTGATATTTGACCCAAACTGGACAACATACCATTAATCATCAAGATAAAAAAAGCTTGAGGGCCAAACATTTTTTCTTTAGTCAGTATATATTGTGAAATAAATGCTAACATGCCAATCCACAAAATAGCAAACATTGATCCAGCTAACAAAGCACTGATAGGCAAAGCTAGAATAGAAATAACGTCTACTATCAGCAGTTGTGATATTGTTTTATGTTGATTAGCGGGTACATAGTACATGAGTGTCAATGCACCAAAGCAACTCATCACACCTAACCACTGATTATTAAAAAACCCACCAATTAATAAGGAAATGGCCATTGAACTCATCCCCAAAAAAGCGTGAATGATATGGCGATTGATTTTATTCATGTTAGATTACCTCGAAATTTTCAAATTTTTCCAGCCTAACATAAAAAACTTATCATTGTCAATCGGTATTTGATAATAAGTTGATTAGAAAATTAGATAACAGATTCAATTAAGAATAATCATGTGTTGCATTTTGACGGTCATATTTATTTAGAAGGTTATACAATTGTGGTTTAGCCAATTTTTTATGGTAAAATAAGAGATATATATTTAAAAAAGTGATGAGAGCAGTGATGACCATTAAATATCCAGCAGGCACACGCCATAAGAACTCTGTTCAAAATACAATACGAACGGGTAAGACAACAAAAAAAGCCTTAATTTTCGGTAAACGTGGTATGGGACTGGAAGATGAAATTAATGAGGCTAACGATTATTATTTGGCAAATCGACTTGCTGTCGTCCACAAAAAGCCGACCCCCATTACAATTGTCAAAGTTGACTATCCAGCCAGAGCTGCAGCTAAAATTACGGAAGCCTACTTCAAGCAGGCTTCCACGACAGATTATAATGGTGTTTATCAAGGACGTTATATTGATTTTGATGCTAAGGAAACTAAAAATAAAACATCATTTCCTTTGAAAAACTTTCATCAGCATCAAATTACACATTTAGCAAACATTTTATCTCAAGGTGGCATTGGTTTTGTGATTATCAAATTCACTACTTTAAATGAGGGGTATGTGTACCCAGCAAGTGCATTGATCAAACAATGGCAGAATTTAAAGGGTAAACAATCCATTTCGTATCATGACATTTTGACACATGGGTACATTATTCCAGAAAGCTTAAATCCAAGTTTGGATTATCTAAAAGCTATTGATATGATGCTTGAATCGTTAAAATAAATATCTAGGAGCTCTCTCAGTATTATGGCAAATGATAATTCAAATCAATGGTCGCGTGTTGATCGCAACCAAAATATGTACGATAATCAGCCAGGTCAAGAACCACCAAGGCCCAGACCCAAAGGCAAGGGTAGCGGTCCAAAAAAACCTCGTAAGCCAAGAAAAAAACGACGATGGTTACTTGCAATTTTCCTTTGGCTATTAACGCTAGGAATTATTGGAAGTTTGGCTGGTGCGGCATTATTTTTCACGTATGCCACTGATGCACCTAATATTACTGAATCAGATTTAGCTTCTGAAAATTCAACGCAACTATTAGACAGTCAGGGAAATGTTATTTGGACTATGGCGACGCAAGAGCGTGACTATGCGAATGCAAACGAAATTCCTAAAACGTTGAAGCAGGCGGTTGTTTCAATTGAAGATCGACGCTTTTATAAGCACAATGGTGTTGATCCAATTCGTATTATGGGTGCCGCTTTAGCTAACATTAAAGGTTCTTCACTGGGTATGCAAGGCGGCTCAACGTTAACTCAGCAACTTGTTAAGTTATCTGTCTTTAGTACATCATCAGCCGACCAAACATTAAAACGTAAAGCCCAAGAAGCTTGGCTTGCACTACGAGTTGAAAAGAATTTTACTAAAAACGAAATTCTAACGTTCTATGTCAATAAAGTCTATATGGGTCATGGTATTTATGGCATGAAAACGGCCGCCGAATACTTTTATAGTAAACCATTAACGGAGTTGTCGATACCACAGTTGGCATTGCTTGCAGGAATGCCACAATCACCAACGTATTACGATCCTTATTTAAAAAATAATTCTGCAGCCAAAGAACGACGAAATACTGTTATTGAAGCAATGGTCAAGTATGGTGCCATTACTGAAAAACAAGCTAAGGCGGCTATTGCTACTCCTGTCAACGACGGCCTGCAAGATTTGACAACGAAAGCAGAAAATGCTGATCAAAATCGCAAGGTAGTTGATGCTTACGCCAAATCAGCCATTTCAGAAGCCCAAAAACTGGGATATGATACTTCTAAATCAGGTTTGAAGATATATACTAGTATGGATTCTAGTTTGCAACAATCATTGTACGATAATGCGAACAGTGGGTCAGTTACTTTTTCTAGTGCAAACTTACAGATTAGTGCAACAATGACTAACCCTAATAACGGACGTGTTGTGGCGCAAATTGGTGGTCGAAATGTCACAACGACATTTGGTTTAAACCGAGCTACACAATCTTCACGCTCATCGGGATCATCCATTAAACCATTACTGGATTACGGACCAGCCATTGAGTATTTGAACTGGCCAACGTATCGAACGGTTGTCGATAAAAAATATAAGTATGTCGGTACCGATAAGGATGTTTACGACTGGGATAAAAAGTATATGGGAAATATCACTATGCGTACTGCCTTAACCCAGTCTCGTAATATTCCTGCTGTGCGAACACTAGAAGAAGTTGGTGGGGCTAACGCAGAGAAATTTGTTAATGGTTTGGGAATTACAACCGATGGCACGCCTGGTGGTTCGGCAGCCATTGGTATTCCAGTGACATCAGAGCAAGAAGCAGCTGCTTTTGGCGCAATCGCGAACGGTGGTACTTATTACAAACCCACTTATATTACTAAAGTGGTAACTGCTGATGGCACAACACATAACTACACAACAACTGGCACACGCGCGATGAAAACAAGCACGGCTTTTATGATAACAGACATGTTAAAAGGCGTTATCAAGCCTAATGCCACAGCTGCTGATGCTGCGATTACTGGTCTACATCAAGCTGGTAAATCTGGATTAGTTGGTTATGATGAAGATGATAATATGCCTGAACGTGCCATTTCTGACGCTTGGTTCACTGGTTATACACGGTCATATGCACTGTCTGTTTGGACAGGTTTTGATTATCCAAAGCAAAACTATATTCCTTGGACAGAACAAGATTTGCCAGCACAATATTATGCCAAAGTAATGGCTTATGCTATGCAAAACAAGGATAATACGGACTGGACCATGCCTGATAGTGTTAAACAAACCGTAAAGGGTAATATTGTTGAATATGAAGTTAAAAATGCCTCATGGAGCAATGGTGGCTTACCAAGTGTAACCTCTATTACCCAGTCCGGTGAAACACCTGCTGAAGCGGGTATTTCGACGAACTCTGCATCGACTGGATCTACAACAGGAAACAATTAATTAGGATTTGATCGAACAATCTGGCTATTAATAGCTAAGATTGTTCTTTATATTTGGAGGGAAAAATGCGGCTATGGGTAACCGGATATCGTAATTATGAGCTTGGTACTTTTGGTGATCAAGATCCCAAAATTAAGGTGATTAAATTTGCATTGAAACAGGCATTAAAGACGCAATTGGATGAAGGGTTAGAGTGGGTTATCACAGGTGGTCAGTTGGGAATTGAGCAATGGGTGGTGTCGGTTGTTCAAGAATTGAAAAGGGACTATCCAAATTTAAAAGTTGCTATGATGCTGCCTTTTAAAAACTTTGGCGGGCAATGGCAATCAAAAAATCAAGAAAGGCTGCACGACTTGATTGCACAGAGCGACTTCGCAGAGAGTGTGTCTACACAAGAGTATCAAGTCTCAGGGCAGCTCAGAGCTTACCAACAATTTATGCTTTCACATACGGATGGTGCATTATTAATATATGACGCAGACTACCCAGGTAAAACCCAATTTGACAGTCAAATTATTCAAGCATATCAAAAGAAAACGCCCTATCCATTGACACAAATTGATATGATGGCGTTACAAGATTACGCTACGGAATACGAAGAACAACGTATAGAAAATATAATATTTGATGAATAATTGTTTATTTTTCTTGTAATTCTGAGAATTTATTGGTAATATAAATTAAGTTAAAAAATTAAACGAGGTGTGTCTTGTGGAACAAGTAAAATACACGCAAAAAGATATTTTAGAACGTGTTTTTAAGCAAAAGCGCATGGGTGTCGGATATGATCCGGCCGATGTCGATAGCTTTTTAGATGATATCATAAAAGATTATGGTGCATTTGGTGGCCGTATTGAGCAACTGCAAGGTGAAGTTGCGCGTTTACAGACAGCATTAAAAGATGCGCAAGATCAATTAGTCCTTGTAAAACAACAGAGCGTTCAAGCTGCTAATGTTGCACCTGCGGCGCCCGCGGTTGAGACAGTATCGCCTGTTGTTACGCCAGCGCCAGAGGTGAAGCCTGTTGCACCTTCAGCTAATACTGTTACTAATTTGGATCTGATTAAACGTGTTGCTAACTTGGAACGTGCTGTTTTTGGTCGTGACCACTCTGAAAATGAAAACGCGTAAAATATGATTGTTGTTGTTGTTGTTGTTGTTGTTGTTGTATAAGTATCGGGTAATTGCGCGTCATATTTCTGACGTGAGGAAGGTCCATGCTCGCACACTCTGAGATGGGTGTAGTGTTTGTGCCGGGATAAAGAATAAACCCGGGGGCAGTGATGCCACGGCGATCGAAAAGGCTAAGGCTTCTAGCTATGTCTGAATAGATACGAAGGTGCCATAGAAACGTATATGTCAGTGAAAATTGGCATTTGAGACGAGGTAAACCCCACAAGCGGGCAACCCAAACTTTTGGTAGGGGCGGCTGATCTAGTAAAATGAAACGATGATCGGTATGGTTTAAGCAATTGAACTTAGATAGATGATTACCGAAGGTGATATGTACCTGCATATCACTGGAACAAAACATGGCCTACAGATACTTATATCAGGTAAGCTCGCTTCGGCGAGTTTTTTTAATGAATAAAAAGCAAGGGTATGCAGTTATTTTTTGTATAAAAAGAAAATAATGTTGCATAAAAATTCATTATCGCGTAAACTGTTATTATTGTGATACAGCACAAGGAGAGATTTGGATATGCAGAAAATAATAAAAAAAATAATGATAGTGGCAATGCTTTCAATTATGTTAATGCCATTTGTCGGAACTTTAGGTCAAACTAAGGTGAACGCAGCAACAACCGATCCAGCATTGACTAAAATCAAAAAGAAAGGTACATTGGTGATTGGTTTGTCAGCCGATTATGCGCCTTTTGAATTTCACGCAACTGTTAATGGACGTGATCAAATTGTTGGTTTTGAAGTTGACATGGCTAAGCAAATAGCCAAGGACTTAGGCGTTAAGCCAGTTATTAAAGAAATGGGATTTGACGGTCTGATAGGTGCCCTGCAGACTGGTAAGATCGACGTTATCATTTCAGGTATCAACGCAACACCGGAACGTGAACAAGTTGTTGACTTTTCGCAGGCTTATTTGAAGCCATTGCAAACAATAATGGTCCTTAAAAAGGATGCTGGCAAATATTCGAGTAATTTGTCTTCCTTTGCTGGTAAAAAAATTGGTGCTCAAAAGCAAACGACTCAAGAAACTTATGTTCAAGATAACATGAGTAGCTCAACATTAGTTAGCCTGCAAAAAGTGCCTGATTTGGTTGCACAGTTATCAACTGGCAAGATAGCTGGAATTGTGTTGAATGAACCAATTTCTAAAGCATATACACAACAAAATAAAACTTTCAAAATTATTTATCCAAAGCCTGCTTCAGGTGAAGGGGCAGTTTCAGTAGCTATGCCCAAAAACTCACCAGTCTTGAAGTCAAAAATTAATGCTTCAATCACTAAGATTGTCAAATCTGGAAAATTGGCAGCATATCAGAAAAAAGCCAATAAGTTAATGTTTGCTGATCAGTCTTTCTGGGCGAAGTACGGTAACTTATTTATTAAAGGCACATTGCTAACGCTGGCGTTAGCCGCTATTGCTGTTGTGATTGGCGTTATATTAGGTACGATATTCGCATTATTTAAGCTATCACCTAATTTTATCCTAAAAGCAATTGGTAATATATATGTTGAATATGTCCGTGGCACGCCACTGCTTGTTCAAGCATTTATGGTATTTTTCGGTACACAAGTGATTGGATTCAATTTGTCTGCCTTTGCTGCTGGTGCTTTGGCCATGGGATTAAATTCTGCCGCCTATGTGGCAGAAATCATCCGTTCTGGTATTAACTCCGTTGATAATGGCCAAAACGAAGCGGCGCGTTCGTTAGGCTTGTCTAAGGGCAAGGCAATGCGTTATATTATTTTGCCGCAAGCCGTTAAAAACATATTGCCAGCATTGGGAAATGAGTTTGTGACTGTCATCAAGGAAGGTTCCGTCGTATCTGTCATTGGTGTTGGTGAGTTGATGTTTCAAACAGGTGTTGTCCAAGGCGCATCCTTTAAGCCATTTTTCCCATTGGTGATTACATCATTAATCTACTTTGTCTTAACATTTGGTATTAGCCGAGCACTGGGTTATGCTGAAAATCGTATGAACAGGACATCTCGATAATATTAAGAGCTATTAAAAAAGACTTGATTTCTAATCAAGTCTTTTTAGATTGTTTTTGATTTTAGTTTTGGAATAGTGAGCATGACACTTAGGCTAATCAGATACAAGACAGATAGAAATCCCATGACGATGACCAATGAATAGCGATCCATTAGAAAGCCAATGAGAACACTTGAGAATCCGCCAACTGCACGACCAAAATTCATGATGGTGTTATTGGCAGTGGCACGAATTTCCGTGGGGTATAAGTGGCCCATAATGGCACCATAACCACCATACATACCATTTGCAAAGAAACCAACTAACATTTGTGCTAGAAGTAATTCTACTTTGTTTGACGCCATTGTTAATACAAAAACGGCAAGTGCTGAAGCAATCAGAAATATGGTATAAGCACGTCTTGCACCAAATTTATCCATAATTGCGCCAAAGGTTAGCATGCCAAGGCTCATCCCAATTATTGTGGCAATCATCCAGAGAGAGGAGCTTGCAGCAGTGAGCCCAATTCGTTTTTGCATGATGGATGGCAGCCAGTTCATAAGTCCAAAATAGCCAGCGATTTGGACCATAACCATAATCATTAAAGCAATTGTTTGCCATGCTTGCGCTGGTGTTGCAAATAATGCTGTAATTGAACCCGGACGATACTCGGTGCTGGTTTGCTTAGCTTGCATATCAGTGAATACTTTACTTTCCGATAAGTGTCGGCGAATAAAGAAAATCAAAATGACGGGTAGTAAACCAAAGACGTAAAGTGTATGCCAACCTAATATTGGTAAGATAACGGCTGCTAAAATTGCTGCCAATATGGCGCCGATTTGACCACCAATAGCTGAAAGGGATGTTACTTTGGCGATAGCTCTTTTTGGAAAACTTTCAGCAATAATAGCCATTCCAGAACCATATTCACCGCCAGCACCTATTCCAGCAAGAAAACGTAGAGCGTAGACCCAATAGACATTTTTGGCAAAAAACATTAATGCTGTTGCGATTGCAAAAATCCAGATAGTGTATGTAAAGACTTTTACTCGGCCATACTTGTCAGCTAATATGCCAAAAAAGAGACCGCCAATCAGCATACCTAAGTTTGTGATTGATGATATCAGGCCAGCTGCTGCACCTGATATATGCAAATCAACAATCATAGATGAAAGTGTAAATGACAAAAACATCACATCCATGTTTTCCAACCCGAAACCTGCTGCAGTAGAAGCGATTACCTTTTTTTGGTAAGCACTAAAATGGTGCGCATTGAGCGGGGACATACCAGTTTGTTGCATATTAATTCTCCTTGAAATGATTACTCACAGGTAATCTTTATTTGCTGGTTAGAATTATCTAAGTCTTGTGATAGTTCAAACGATTTGATTATACGCTTAATTTTTTTTCAATGCAACCTGATAATATAAAAAACCACTTTGGTGTGTACACTCAAAGTGGTTTTTTTGTAGTTAAATTTAATATTCAAAAGTTACTCGAACGCCTTCAGGAATAGCAAAGTCTTTTTGCAAAAGTGTCAGTTCCCCAGACTCACTGTCACGACCGTATAACGATACGTTATCTGTATCTTGGTTAGCAACAACTAAGAATTGTTCGTCCTTGTCCCAATTCATATCACGTGGAAATTCTCCCTCAGTGCTAATGAGTTGGATTCGTTCAATTTCTGCACCAAGATTTGAAACTTTAAATACGGCAACTGAATTATGCCCACGGTTTGAGGCGTAGATGTAGTGTCCGTCCTTGCTCAAACGAAGAGCTGCTGATCCGTTATGTTCTGTCCAGTCTGCGGGTATTGTAGAGGCAGTTTGAACGTGTTCGAAAGAACCATCTTCAGAATTGTATTTTAGCACACTCAGCAAACTTGACAATTCTCCAAGCAGGTAGGCGTATTGACCATCTGGTGAGAAGCGAATATGTCTTGGGCCAAAACCAGCTTCAGTTGTGAAGCGTGATGCTTCAGTAAGTTTGCCATCATCAGAGACATCGAAAGTAATGACTTCGTCAGCACCAAGATCCACAGCAACTAAACGATTATCTGGTGTCAAATTGCTAAAGTGAATGTGTGATGACCCTTGTTCTGGGCGTGGACCTGAACCTTCATTTTGCCATTGATCAGTTAATGTCAAATTACCATCGGCATTAATGTGATAAACTTCCACAGTACCACGATGGTAGTAGCCGGCGTATACTAATTGTCGCGCTTCATCTACGCCAATATAGGCTGGAGCAGATCCTTCGCTGAGTTGCGCATCAATTTCAGCCAGCGGGCGTACAGAATTATCAAAGGTGACAACGCCACCTTGACCATCACGATTTTCAACCGCGTAAACCTTGTTTGCTTTTGAGACTGCAAGATAGGTTGGATTAGTGAGTTCACCAACAAGTGTTGGGTTTTGTAAAAGTTTTTTCTCAGTATCAAGTTCCGCTTCATACAATCCCTTTGAGATTCTTTTTGTGTAGGTGCCAAACAAAATTTTATAAATTGCCATGATAAGGACTCCTTTAAAATGTCTAAATTTATTATACTCGAATGTAAGCCTTTTCACAAATTTCTTTGTTAACGTAGCTGTCATTATGCCTGAAAAGCATGATGAAACAGCGCGATTTTGGCTAGCAACATGATTTTTATTTCTATGGTAAAATAATAATAAACGTGATGAATCGGGGAATATTTATGTTAAAAGACCAAGAACAACAGTCATGGTACAGACGATGGTTTTCTGGCAACAACTTACTCAATGGACTTATTGTGATACTGCTAATCTTACTGATTATTTTTCTGGCTTGGCAAGTTCGTTTTGTGTTTGAACCTATGCGAGCTTTATTTACGGCAGTGGGTGCCCCAATTATTATTGCAGGGGTTTTGTATTATTTGTTGAGTCCATTGGTAAACTTATTGGAAAAGCATGTTCATTTACCCAGAAATTTATCAATTGGCATTGTATTGATTGCACTTTTAGCAGTCATTGCTGGGGTGATTGTTGCTGTTTATATGGTATTACGCACACAAGTTGTGTCATTTATTGATAATTGGCCACAATATTGGCGCACGAGTGAACGCTTTATTAACGACACATTTGCATCTGATCAATTTAAGTTTATTCGTGATTACCTAAATCATACAAATGCGGATATCAACCAAAATGTGATTGATTGGAGTAAAAAGTATTTGACGAGTGGTGTTGCTGGCATTAGTTCGTTTGCGTCGACGCTAACTTCAATTGGTGTAACGATGGTTTCTACGCCTTTTATCCTTTATTACATGTTGCTTGATGGACATAAATTTTCAGCTGTTGTGGCTGATAAATTCCCACAAAAAGCACAAATATCAGTCTATCATTTGTTGAGAGAAGTGAGTTCGCAAGTGGCACAATACATTCGTGGACAGCTCGGTGTTGCGTTAGCGGTTATTATCATGTTCTCGATTGGTTATACAGTGATTGGGTTACCGTATGGTATATTATTGGCTTTGATGGCTGGCTTCTTTAATATGATTCCGTATGTAGGATCTATTCTTGCCCAAGTGCCAGTGTTTACAGTGGCGTTAATTGCTGGGGGACCAAAATTGTTAATTTTGGTGATAATTGTTTTGGTAATTGAACAGCCCATAGAAGGCCATGTGATCGCCCCAAAAATTTTGGGTGAAGCATTGTCTATTCACCCTGTCACTGTCATTGTGGTATTGTTAAGCGGTGGTCATATTTTTGGTGTATTAGGTGTTGTGTTAGGCGTTCCAACATATGCTGTTGCGAAAGTTCTAGTGACACACATATACGAGTGGTGGCGACATAATTCAGAATTGTTTAAAGTGGAAGGAACCGTTGAAAAATGACTAATCATGTTGTTTTATTTGAACCCTTAATGCCTGCTAATACAGGTAACATTGCGCGTACAACTGCTGGTACAGACGCTGTTTTACATTTAATTGAGCCTCTAGGCTTTGATTTAGATGACAAACATGTTAAGCGGGCTGGTCTCGATTATTGGGACCACGTGCAATTGGTAAGGCATCCAAGCTTGCCGGATTTTTTGGAAACGTTGGCACCTACGGATCATTTGTATCTCGTTTCTAAGTTTGCGAACCAAGATTATACAGAGCCTGATTATACACAAGCTGATGGGGATAACTACTTCCTTTTTGGTAAAGAAACCACTGGTTTACCAGAAGTGTTTATGCGTCAAAACCCAGAAAAGGCAATTCGGATTCCACAAGACGACACACATATTCGATCTCTGAATTTGTCAAATACTGTTGCCATTGTCATCTATGAGGCGCTACGTCAACAGTCGTTTCCAAATCTGGATACTGTTCATACCTATGAACAAGATAAATTAAAATAAGGGGTTGACGTCACTATAAAATCTTGTTATGATTATATAGTTGTTTCAGCAGTGAGATAACAAAGACCATGGCTCGTTGGTCAAGTGGCGAAGACGCTGCCCTTTCACGGCGGAATCGAGAGTTCGATTCTCTCACGAGCTACTAAAAGTCGCAACTTCGGTTGCGGCTTTTTGTGTATAATTATTGAAATTAAATGACTTTATTGACAGTTAAGCAATTCTTAAGAATTAAAGATGAACACGCGTTCGCATTTTAAACATGATAAAATAGAGCGTTAATAATATATGAGGTAATAATTTTGGCTACCAGAAAAACAACCAGAAAACGACGAAGAACCAGTTCACGTTCAAAAAAACAGCAACATCCACTTGCTAGAAATTTGACGTTATTAATTAGCGCTATTCTAGGTGTTTTGGGTACTTTTAAGCTGGGCTTGATTGGCATTTTTGTAGCGAATATTTTCCGCTTTTTCTTTGGTAACGTTTATTTTGCAATTATTGTCCCTTTAACAGTTGGGATGCTATATTATATGCTCATGCGAAAGTTGCCTAAAATTGCTGGACATTTTTGGATGGGAGCCGGTATGGCATTTATTGCCATTGAAGTTATTTCTTCGTTACTGTTCTTTACTTATACGTTGCAAGATGGTACAGGATATGTAAATGAAGTCATTCGTATTATCAAGCAAGATTTTGCGAATCAAGCAGCTAACACACCACTTGGGGGTGGCGTTGTTGGTGCGGCAATATACCATGTGTTGTTCATGTTAATGTCAAATGTTGGTACTTGGATTGTCACGACATTGTTATTATTTGCTGGTGTGATTATATTTTTCCGAATTCCAGCTCGTGATATTGCTGAAAAAAGTGTTGAGAAGGCACAAGCGGGTGTGGCATATATTCAAGAACAACGGGCTAACGCCCCTAAACGTGAGCCTTTTTTCAATAAAAACGGACGTAAAAAAGATATTACTGATTATGGCGATAATCCATTAGGTGTTGATCATTCGGCTGCGTCAGAAATGGACAATCAGGCTGAAAAGGTTACTGATGAGTTGCCTCAAAACCACGAATTTATTGAACCAGAAATTAAGTGGAATGGTCCAGTAACCAATAATGAAAATAAATCGTCAGATGAAGTGGTAACACCTGCCACAACATTATCAGAGGCTGATGAAGAAGTATCGCTAGCGACCGATACACCAGAAGCAAATAATCCAGATTATCAACTGCCATCAGCAGAATTGTTGACACAGGTACCTCCGGCGGATCAAACAAAAGAATTTAAAAGTTTGACTGAAAAGTCACGCCTAGTTCATGACACATTACAAAGTTTTGGTGTGGAAGCGGAAGTGACCAGTGTCTCATTGGGACCAACCGTTACGCAGTATGAATTAAAACCTGGACAAGGAGTTAAAGTTAACCGCATTGCTAATTTGGCAGATGACTTGGCGTTAGCCTTAGCGGCTAAATCAATACGTATAGAGGCACCGATTCCAGGAAAACCATATGTTGGTATTGAAGTACCAAATGATACACAAGCAACTGTCGGGTTCCGAGATATGATTGAACATGCACCGTTTGATGATAATCCACTAAATGTGCCACTTGGAAGAGACGTTACTGGTAATATTATTATGGCCGATTTATCAGCCATGCCACATTTATTGATTGCCGGTTCAACAGGATCTGGTAAATCTGTGGGACTCAACGGCATTATCATTTCAATTCTACTTCGTGCTAAGCCTAGTGAAGTTAAATTGATGATGGTTGATCCGAAGGTAGTTGAATTATCGATTTACAATGGGATCCCACATTTGCTAACACCAGTTGTTTCTGAGCCAAGAAAAGCTGCCAAATCATTGCAAAAAGTAGTTGACGAAATGGAAAATCGTTACAAATTGTTAGCGCAATTTGGCAAACGGAATATCGGTGAATATAACGCTGCGGTTGATAAACAAAATGCCGGTGCTATTGCAACGGGTGAGCCTATCATGCAAAAAATGCCCTACATCGTCGCAATTGTTGATGAGTTTGCAGATTTAATGAGTACGGTTGGTAGTGAAATTGAGGTTTCAATTGCACGATTAGGTGCCAAAGCCAGAGCTGCTGGCATTCATATGATCTTGGCTACTCAGCGTCCAGATGTTAAAGTAGTCAATGGGACTATCAAAAGTAACATTCCTGGTAGAATTGCTTTTAGAACGGCTTCAGGCATTGATTCACGTACGATTTTGGATAGTAACGGTGCAGAAAAGCTGTTAGGCAGAGGTGATATGATTTTTGCGCCACCTGGTAAGCCGACACAACGTGTGCAAGGTGCCTTCATTAGTAACGCTGATGTTACTAGTGTGGTAGAATTTGTTAAAGCGCAGCAAGAAGTTCAGTATTCTGAAGCTATGACGGTGACAGATGAAGAAGTTGCGCAAGATGGTAGTGATATATCGGATGGTAACAGTGAAGATGAATTGTTCCAAGACGCATTGCAATTTGTAATCGAACAACAAAAAGCTTCTACTTCGTTGTTACAACGACGATTTAGAATTGGCTATAATCGAGCTGCCAGATTAATTGATGACTTAGAAGCAAGTGGCTATATTGGCCCAGCCGATGGTTCACGGCCACGACATGTCAATGTTTCGGATGGCAGTTCCGGTATTGAACAGTAAGTGTAAAACAAGTGATATAAAAGTAGAGTAATATAATGGCATTATCAAAAGAACAAATAGCAGCATTACAAAACGTATATGACAATGGTATTCTTGATCATGATGACGTTGCCCATGATGCTTTGAAGCAGGTATTATTGGATTTGAAAAAATAAATTGCAAAAGTTCTAAAACAGTGCTAAGATTGTTTTTAGAAACTTTGATGAGGACAACTTGATTACTGTGCGTTTAAAGAGAGTTCATGTTTGGTGGAAATGAACAGCGTAAGTTTGATAGACTACCTTTGAGTGGTGATAAGTAGGTAACGAAATTCATTCGGGTGACGCCGTTAATTGTCATTTAAGTTGCATCTTATGATGCAAAACTTGGGTGGTACCACGGTAAAGCGTCCCTTTGAGTCTTTTGGCTCAGAGGGACGCTTTTTTCAAGTGTTGCGCAGGGTTTCGAAACGTAATTTGATTATTTATGATGAAGAGGGAAAGTATATGACAGAAATTCAATTAACATTTCCAGATGGTGCTGTAAAATCCTTTGCAGCAGGTACAAAGCCAATTGAGGTTGCAGCTGGTATTTCAAAGTCTTTGGCCAAAAAAGCAGTTTCCGCTAAGTTGAATGGTCAATATGTTGGCTTGAATGATGCGCTTGAAAATGATGGTGAATTCGCATTAATTACGACAAGTGATGATGAAGCTTTGGAACTTTTACGTCATTCAGCATCTCATTTGTTGGCGCAAGCCTTGAAACGTATTCCTAAGTTTGCCAATATGCACTTTGGTGTTGGACCATTTATTGATAATGGCTTTTATTACGACACTGATAACGGTTCAGGTAATCAAGTTTCAATTGACGATTTTGCGGAAATTGAAGCCATGATGCACAAAATTGTTGCAGAAGATTTGCCAATTGTATCACGTGAAATTTCACGTGACGAAGCGTTGACATTATTTAAAAATGATCCATACAAGATTGAACTCATTAATGATTTGCCAGCCGATGAGAAAATCACAATTGCTGTTCAAGGCGATCATGTTGAATTAGACAAAGGTGGACTTGTGCCATCAACAGGTTGGGTAAAGCACTTCAAATTAACTTCAGTTGCCGGAGCCTACTGGCGTGGTAAATCATCTAATCCAATGATGCAACGTATTTATGGTATTGCTGAATGGAAACAAGCGGACGTCGATGCTGAGGTTAAACGTCGTGAAGAAGCTAAAGAACGTGATCATCGTACCATTGGTCGTGATCTAGACTTGTTCTTTACTAGTCAAGAAGTTGGCTCTGGGTTGCCAGTGTGGTTACCAAATGGTGCAACTATTCGTCGACAAGTTGAACGTTATATTATCGACAAAGAATTAGCAAATGGCTACCAACATGTTTATACACCAGTGTTGTCGAACCTGAATTTGTATAAAACGTCGGGGCATTGGGATCACTATCGTGAAGATATGTTCCCACCAATGGATATGGGTGATGGCGAATTCCTAGAGTTGCGCCCAATGAATTGTCCTTCACATATTATGGTCTTCAAGCATAAGCCACGTTCATATCGAGAATTGCC
Source organism: Leuconostoc falkenbergense (assembly GCF_014634805.1). Lineage (GTDB taxonomy): Bacteria > Bacillota > Bacilli > Lactobacillales > Lactobacillaceae > Leuconostoc > Leuconostoc falkenbergense. The sequence goes on along the minus strand of NZ_BMBS01000024.1, from coordinate 16,871 downwards.
AATGCGCATTGCAGAGCTAGGTATGATGCATCGTTATGAAAAATCAGGGGCTTTGACAGGATTGTCACGCGTTCGTGAAATGACTTTAAACGATGGGCATACATTTGTGGAACCTGAAAAGCTTGAAGAAGAATTTAAGTCAATTTTGACAATGATGATGGAAGTTTACCGTGACTTTGACATCACTGACTATCGTTTCCGTTTGTCGTATCGTGATCCTAAAAATACAGAAAAGTATTTTGATGATGATGACATGTGGGAAAAGTCTCAAGCGCAATTGAAACGCGCAATGGATGATCTTAACCTTGATTACTTTGAAGCAGAAGGTGAAGCTGCCTTTTACGGTCCAAAATTAGATGTCCAAACTAAAACAGCATTGGGTGGTGAAGAAACAATGTCTACCATTCAACTGGACTTCTTGTTACCAGAACGTTTTAATTTGACTTATATTGGTGCTGATGGACAAGATAACCACCGTCCGGTTATGCTACACCGTGGTATTGTGGGCACAATGGAGCGCTTTACAGCTTACTTGATTGAAATGTATAAGGGCGCTTTCCCAACATGGTTAGCACCATTACAAGTGCAAATCATTCCCGTTAATGTTGATGCGCATGGTGAGTATTCTCGAGATATTCAACAAAAATTGCAAGCCGCTGGCTTGCGTGCACACGTTGAGACAAAGGATGCCAAGATGGGCTATTTAATCCGTGAGGCACAAACGAACAAGATTCCATATACTTTGGTTCTAGGTGATTCTGAAGTGGATGGTCAAACTGTCACAGTCCGTAAGTATGGGGAAGACAAGACACAAACCATGTCATTTGAAGATTTCCAAAACATCATATTGACTGATGTTTCACACTATTCACGTGAAGTAAACGATTAAAAAGTTCAATTATGGCGTTGTTAACAAAAGCACCCTACGAATTTCGCAGGGTGCTTTGCAGTAAGAGGAGAAGTAAAATATTAATATGTCAGAGACAAAAGAGAGTCATCAACCGCAGCAACATGGTTTGAAAAATAGACACGTTCAATTAATTGCTATTGGCGGCACAATTGGGACAGGTTTGTTTATGGGTGCTGGAAATTCAATTCATTTTGCTGGGCCGTCCATACTGTTCGTTTATCTAATCATTGGATTTTTTATGTTTGTTATGATGCGTGCGATTGGCGAGTTGCTATATGCAGATCCAACGCAGCACACTTTTATCACGTTTATTACCAAGTATATTGGTAATCGCGCGGGTTTCTTTGCACGGTGGTCGTATTGGCTAACAATTGTATTTATGGGCATGGCTGAGTTGACAGCTGTTGCAAAATACATTCAGTTTTGGCTACCAGATTTGCCAAGTTGGCTGATTCAAGTCGTGATTTTGGTATTATTGACATGTGTTAATTTGGTTACGGTTGCTTTGTATGGTGAAACGGAATTTTGGTTTGCAATGATTAAAATCGTAGCTATTTTGGCACTGATTGCCACAGGTATCATCATGGCTTTGACGGGCTTTAAAACGACGGTTGGTGATGTTGCATTCAGTAATGTCTGGCATCATTTTAGCCTATTTCCAAATGGTGTTGGTAACTTTATTAATGCTTTTCAAATGGTAATGTTTGCCTTTGTGGGAATGGAATTTATTGGTATGACAACGGCAGAAACTGAGAACCCTCGCGCTGTCTTGCCAAAAGCAATTAATCAAATTCCGTGGCGAATTCTGTTCTTTTACCTTGGTGCATTATTCATTATTATGACGATTTATCCTTGGCAAAAAATTCCTGCTAATCAAAGCCCGTTTGTTATGATATTCCAATTGGCTGGGATTAAATGGGCAGCAGCTTTGGTAAACTTTGTCGTATTAACTAGTGCGGCATCGGCTTTGAATTCGGTGTTATTTAGTGCTAGTCGAAATTTTTATGCCTTGGCCTATCAGTCAAAAGCCTCATTTATAAAACCATTCCGCAAAATGTCTCATGCTAAATTACCGGTGAGAGCAATTTTGTTTACATCTCTAATGATTGCATTTTCTGCAATTATTTCATTAATTCCAACGATTACAAACGCTTTTAGTTTTGTGACAAGTGCATCCACAGATTTGTTTTTGATGATTTATGTGCTTATTTTGATTGCTTATATGCGTTATCGTCAATCAGACAATTATATGCCGGATGGTTTCTTGGTTATTGCGCCAAAGGTTTTGGTGCCAATGGCCATTGTATTCTTTGTTTTTGTGTTCATAACCTTATTTTTTAATCCAGAGTCGCGTATTCCGGCGCTTGGTTCAACGATATGGCTCATTGTCTTTGGTTTCATCGCGATGAGGCAGCCTAAAACAATTAGTCTTGAAAAGTAAGTCCTAGTGACTTGCTTTTTTATTTGATAACGATATGATGAATATTAGATTATAAAAAGCAAAAATTCATCATGGCTCATAAAAGAAAACTAAAACGGTCAGAAGTTCCGGTAAATCTGACTTGGAATTTAACTGATATTTTTAAAACGCCGGCAGACTATGAGAAGGCGTGCCAACAAACGACAGATACAATTAATCATTTTTCGTCCTTTAAAAATCATCTGGGTGATAGTCCTCAAAATTTATTGCTTGCAACTGAAAAGTTAGTGAATGTGATCGACGTTAATATTGATAAAACTTGGGCTTATGCAGAACTTTTGTATGCTAGTGACATGACTAATCCAGTTGCTCAGCAAGTTAAAGGGGCATCTGACGAGCTCATGGCAACTTTTTACGCAGGGACAGCTTTTTACAAAATTGAAATATCAGGCATTGAATCCGATAAACTGCAGTCATATATGACGCAAGAGCCAAAATTGTTGCATTATCAATTTTATTTTGACAAAATTCGTTTAAATAGTGCCCATCAATTAACAGCGACCGAAGAAAAATTATTGGGTGCGTTAAACGCAACTCTTCAAAGTCCTAATGATGTTTTTGATACGCTTAATGATGTTGATTTGAACTTTGGCACATTGAGAGATGAAAATGGCGATGAAATTGAATTAACCATGGGGAATGCTTCACAGTTTATTCATTCACAAAATCGCGACATCAGAAAGAAAGCTGTTGATATGATAGCGCACGCGCATATCAGCGTTTCGCATACTATGGCTAAACTTTATAATACCCATGTTCACAGTCAAAATACGATTGCTGCATTACGTGGCTATCACAGTGCGCGCTCACAGCAATTAGCACAAAACAATATTCCTGAAGCATTGTACGACGTGCTCATTAGTAAAACCCATGAACACATCAATACGGTTTACCGCTACTACGATTTAAGGAAAAAAGTGCTTGGGGTTGAGCAATTACATCATTATGACTTATCTGTACCATTAACTGGTAAAGATTTCTTACCAACAACCTATGAAGAGGGGGAAAAGCTGGCACTAGAGGCATTGAAGCCACTTGGTGAGGATTACGTTAACCAAGTGAAAGAGGCATTAAATAATCGCTGGATTGATGTTGCAGAAAATGTTGGTAAGTCTTCTGGTGGTTTTGAAATTGGTATTGCAACAGTTCATCCGTATATTTTATTAACTTGGACAAATAAATTGTATAGCACTAATATTTTGGTGCATGAATTGGGCCACGCGATACATAGTGTCCGAAGTAATCAAACACAACCCGTTCAATATAGTGAAGCGGCAACTTTCAATGCCGAGATTGCTTCCACGCTCAACGAAATTTTATTGCAAAATTATCTGATTAAAAAATACCAAAATGACCGTGAAGCGCAAATTTATTTGCGTACAAAATCAATTGCTAGTTTTTTGAATGTAGTTGTAACAGCTGCAGAGTTTGCAGAATTTGAGCACCTAACTTACCAAACGGAACAAAACGGTCAAGCATTGTCTTTAACCGTATTGAATCAAATGACGACACAATTAGAAAAGCAATTTAATGGTGAGCAAATTGTTGATGATTTTCCGGATGACAGTTATGCCGTCCAATTTGCCAGTGTGCCACATTTTTACTACAATTTTTATGTCTATCAATATGCGACATCGTATGCGGTGGCCAGTGCGATTGCTAATAAAATATTGAGTGGTGACAAGCAAGCGCTGGATAACTACCGCCGTTTTTTGGCTTCAGGTGGCGTCGATTATCCAGTTAATCTCATTAAGTCAGCAGGATTTGATATGGTCAGTGGGGAGTATCTTGATAGTGCTTTTGCGAATTTTGAAGAGGATGTTAATACCCTAGAACAACTTTTTTCGACTAAATAAATCGTTATCAATACTTGCGAGGGCTGTCAAGATAACGATGTGGTAAAATAGAATTACTGAAATTGGAAGGAAAATGCGTCGCTGTTTCAGATTATGACCGGCGCAAACTCATCATGGCTTTTTTAATTGATTTTATTCTACATATTGATGCTCATATTGCTAATTTGGTGCAATCATTTGGTTTATGGACATATCTTATCTTATTTGCAGTCATTTTTATTGAAACTGGCGCAGTCATCATGCCCTTTTTGCCTGGGGATTCTTTGCTATTTGCTGCGGGTGCAATTGCTGCCACGCAGGCTGGACTCAATGCTGGATTGAATCATTGGGTGTTTATGTTTGTTTTCTTTTTTGCAGCCATTTTGGGCGACACATTGAATTTTTGGATTGGCCGAACAGGTGGTTATCAGCTGATTAGGCATCCATTAATTGGGCGCTTCATTAAAGAGGAGCATATTCGAGAAGCAGAGGGCTTTTTCGAGAAAAAGGGCGCGGTTGCCATCATTATTGCGCGTTACATGCCGATTGTGAGAACCTTTGTGCCGTTTGTGGCAGGTATTAGTCAGTTCCCGTATGGCCGATTTTTGAAAAACAGCGTGATTGCTGCGTTTACGTGGAGTTTGATTGCCACGGGGGCAGGGTACTTGTTTGGCAATATTCCGTTTGTTAAGGCGCATTTCTCTATCATTATTTTAGGCATTGCTCTGGTAACATTGTTGCCAACGATTATTGGCATTATTCGTTCAGCAATGATTTCACGTCGGCAAAAAAAATTATCTAAAAAATAATATTTATCATAAAACCACCTGATATACCAATATATCAGGTGGTTTTATGATAAATTCAATTAAGTAATGATTGCTCTCGTGTTACAATAGAAAGAAAATGAGATAGACCCATCGGGAATGCCGGTGGTATGAGATGAAAACATGAATAATATTGAAAAATTACAACAGTTAACCCAAATGACCCGTCAAGAAATTGCTGATGCACTTGATGTTGAAAGTGAAACCGTTTTAGCTTGGGAAAATGAAACCATCATGCCAACGGTCAGTGAACTAGAAGCGCTCAGTGGTATTTTTTCAGCACAATTGGATACCAAAGGTATCGAGACACAAAAACTAGCGCACCCTATTCACATTCGTTTATCTGTCGACTATTTGTTAAATCTTGGCATAACAATGTCAGATTGGATTACCTTAAAATGGGCATTTGAAGGTCAGTGGGGCTCCGATAAATTAGCAGTTGGTTTTTTTGATAACAATCAATTAACACGAATTGTCGAAACAGAGTCAGAATTTGTTGCCGCTTTTGCTGGCTATTTAATTTTACAAACTGATGGTGAGTTTGAACCCTATATTGATGAATTTAACGATGATAAAGAATATGATTGGCGCTTGATTCGCCATAGTGGTGAAACGTTTACAGACGTGACTCGTATGCTTGTCACGTCTGAATTGACGGAGATAAAGCATGGCTGAAAATTTAATTATAGCGACGGATGCTTATAAGTTGACCCACCATTTACAGTACCCTGATAATATTACTAAGTTATATTCTTATGGCGAAGCACGCGTAGGTGGTCAGTTTGATCGAGTAAGCTGGTTTGGTTTGGGGATGATTTTACATGATTATTTTCATATCAAAATTACTGATGATATGATAGACGAAGCTGAAAAGATGTCTTTACAAACATTTGGAACATCGGCTTACTTTAATCGTGCTGTCTGGGAAAAAGTTCGTGACTTGGGCTACTTTCCTGTCACTATCAAGGCATTACCTGAAGGCATGACTGTGCCAACGGGGAATGCGTTATTTACAATTGAAACGACAGCACCGTGGTTTGCCACAACGTTGAATGCTTTGGAAGCCCTTTTAATGCATGTCTGGTATCCAACGACAATTGCCACTAATTCTATGGTGATAAAAAAACGTTTGCGGCCATTGTTTGAGCAGTCTGGTTCAGTTGATGGTTTGTTTTTAGCGGTGAATGATTTTGGACTACGAGGTGCTACGAGTTTGGAATCTGGCAAACGCGGTGGCGCTGCGCACTTGTTACATTTTCAAGGATCCGATAATTTGGCGGCGTCGCAATACTTTGAGAATGTATATGGTATTGCGGGTCGGGCTTTGTCCGTTTGGGCGACCGAACATTCGGTTGCAACTGCTTATGGTGATGGACAAGGTGAATTTGATTACGTGAATGCGCAACTTGATCGTGCACCAGAAGATGCTGTTTTGTCGATCGTGATAGATTCTTATGATGCCATCAACTTTGTCAAAAATGTGATTGGATCTGATTCAATGAAGTCAAGAATCATGAAACGTTCAGGTAGAATAGTGTTGCGTCCTGATTCCGGTGATCCTGAACAGATTGATTTAGAGGTATTAAGTTGTTTGGCTGACATTTTTGGTACGGAAACAAACGATAAAGGCTATCGCGTGATTAAACATAATGTTGGTATCATTCAGGGCGACGGTATGAAAGCTGATACCATCGTATCACTTTATGAAAAGCTACTGGCAGAAGGGTGGTCAGCTGATAATTTGGTCGTTGGTTCTGGTGGTGGTTTGCTACAAGAAGGATTTACACGTGATACTGAACGCTTTGCTATTAAAGCCGCGTATGCCGAGAAATCCAACGGTGATCATCTCAACATTCAAAAAAAGCCTAAAACTGATGTCTCAAAGGCATCAAAATCAGGACGTTTGAAAGTCATTCAACGTGAGCAAAAGATCATCACTGTTTCTCAAAACGAACCTGGTGAAGATTTATTAAAGGTAGTCTACCATAATGGGATTGTGTCACCAATTAATGGTGCAGACATATTGGCTCGCGCCAACAATCATGAGTGAAAGGACTAATAACAAGTGGGATTAAACTATCATTTTAGTAAACAACCAAGTGAAGACGATATGTCAGTCAAAGTCACACGACTAGATGAAAAAGCCGCAGCACAAGCATGGCGTCAACGTGATAAACGTGATCATCAACCAATTAGTGAACCTGAAACAGGCATGGTTGGGCGTGACATTAAAGCATTAGGCACTGAATCAGCTATCGGAAAAGATGAAAGAAAAGCGCAAATGCAAGTTTTGTTTAATCAAGGGATGACTAGTTACATTGATTTAGCTTTTAAAATGAACTTAACAGAATCAACAATAAGACGCTATGGTAAAGAGCTTGGGCTAACATTTATTGATCAAGAATTTTAATCAATATGTTGTTCACAAAACAAGGTTATAAGTTAAGATTAAAGACAAGTAAATAATTACCTTGACATTTTCTAATTTTCAAGGGATAATAGTTAAAAATACTTATATATTTCACATAGAGGTTGCGATTGACATTGCGCCTGCCGGAGCTCTTGTAGGGGTTGATGGTAGGTTAGGGGACGTCGCCGAAATACGTTTTATCTACAAATGAAACGTGTTGGGCTAAGGGTTAAGAACCGTTAGACTGTCGCACACGTGCGATGAGCTATGGCAACTGTCAAAATTGGTAAATTAAAAAGCCGTTAGACTGTGACCGTGAGGCTCAGACTAATGGCTTTTTATTGTGAATAAGGGGAAAGCATGAGTTATCCAACGAATACGAATCAGCATTTAACAATTGAAGACGTCGACACTATTGAATTAGCGCAAAAGTATGGTACACCGCTGTATGTTTATGATGTAAGTCATATCAGACAGACAATCCGTGCTTTTAAGCAAGTATTTGAACAAGAAAAGATTCCATTTGTGATTAGTTATGCTGGAAAAGCATTTGCCACAAAAGCAATCTATCAAGTTGTTGCTCAGGAAGGCATTCATGCAGATGTGGTGTCTGGTGGTGAACTATATACAGCACTAGCTGCTGGCTTTCCAGCAGCGCATTTAAGTTTTAATGGTAATAATAAAAGTTATGACGAATTGACATTTGCTGTTAAAGAAGGTGTCGGAACCATCATTGTCGATAATTTTTTAGAACTAAAATTACTTTCTGAAATTACTGAAAAAAATGCCATTAAACAGGACATTCTGTTACGAATTTCGCCTGGCATTTCAGCACATACACACGAGTTTATCAGTACGGGTCAGCAAGATAGTAAATTTGGCTTTGATTTAATATCTGGGCAGGCGAAAGAGGCTTTTGACATCGCCATCAATGATGATCATTTAAACTTACGTGGTTTGCACGCACATATTGGTTCACAAATTTTTGATGTTACTGGTTTTGAACAAAACGCTGCGCTCCTTGCTGACACGGCTAATGCTTGGGGGTGGCAACCTGAAGTGATTAACGCCGGTGGTGGTTTTGGTATTAAATATACTGATGAGGATAAGCCGTTACCTGAAAGTGAATTTGCACAGGCTATTATTCGTGTATTGAAAGCAAAAGCTGCTGAATATGATTGGAAAATGCCAGAAATATGGATTGAACCTGGACGCTCAATTGTTGGACCAGCTGGGAAAACACTGTATACAATTGGCTCAAGAAAAGACATTCCTGATATTCGCCATTATTTGGCCGTTGATGGTGGTATGGGTGATAATATTCGACCGGCGTTATATCAAGCTAATTACACAGCAGTGTTAGCTAATCAACCGAATGCCCAAACTGAAGAAGTCGTTCGAGTTGCTGGTAAATATTGTGAATCTGGTGATGTATTAGTCTGGCAACAAGCTTTACCAGCCACAAAACTAGGGGATATCTTAGTGGTAAATGCAACGGGTGCTTATGGTTATGCCATGGCCTCGAATTATAATCGTAATCCCAGACCAGCAGTGGTATTTGTCGAAAACGGCCAACACCAATTGGTTGTAGAACGAGAAACATTTGAACATTTAGTGTCGTTAGACCGAGATTATACTTTAGGAGAATAGTAGAATGCCTGAAAATGAAGCACAACGTTTGATCAACTTTATTGCAAATGCACCCAAAAAAACACCTGTGAAAGTGACCTATAAAGGATCACTTGATGCTGAGGTGCCAGACCAAGTCAAACATTTTGGTAATGATATTTTTGGTCAATTAATTGGTGATTGGGCTGATGTTGCGCCATTGATTTCAAATTTGCCAGAAGATAGTGTTTTGATTGAAAATGATTCACGTAATTCAGCAGTACCGTTGCTGGACAAAAAGGCTATCAATGCTCGAATTGAGCCTGGCGCTATTATTCGTGATCAAGTTAGCATTGGTGATTCAGCTGTGATTATGCTTGGTGCCGTCATTAATATTGGTGCCGAGATTGGCGCGGGGACAATGATTGATATGGGAGCCGTCCTTGGTGGCCGTGCAATTGTTGGTAAAAATTCACATATCGGCGCTGGTGCCGTACTGGCGGGTGTGATTGAGCCAGCATCTGCCCAACCTGTGCGAGTTGGAGATAATGTTTTGGTTGGTGCAAATGCGGTTGTCATTGAAGGTGTGCAAGTTGGTGATGGTGCCGTTGTTGCTGCTGGTGCGATTGTCACCAAAGATGTACCGGCAAACACGGTGGTTGCTGGTGTACCTGCCAAAGTAATCAAAACAATCGATGAACAAACGCAACAAAAAACCGCTTTAATTGATGCACTAAGGAGTCTTTAATGACAGTTTCTGAAGCAGATATACAGACATTTCGGCGTGAATTACACCAAATACCAGAACTAGCTTTATCCGAATTTCAAACACATGATTATTTGCTCAAAAAAGTTCAGTCATGGCAGACTGATTTTATGACCATACGGGAGGTGCCAGAATTACCGACAGCTTTGTTAGTAAGATTTGAGGGTTCCCATCCTAAAAGAACAATTGGTTATCGATCAGATATTGATGCTTTGCCAATTACAGAAGACACACAGCTACCATTTTCCTCAATACATGATGGTCGCATGCATGCCTGCGGGCATGATGTTCACATGAGTTTGGCCTTAGCCATTACTAAATATTTTAGTGAACATCAGCCAGAAGATCATGTCATTATCTTTTTCCAACCAGCAGAAGAAGAAAAGAGTGGTGGAAAATTAGCCTATGACTTGAATTTATTTGAAGGTCAATGGCGACCAGATGAATTCTATGGTATTCATGATCAACCTGATTTGCCTGCTGGCACTTTGAGTACGTTAGCAGGCACTTTATTTGCTGGTACTGCTGAGTTAAAGGTTGATGTAATTGGCCAAGGCGGTCATGCAGCCTATCCTCACTTGGTTCATGATCCAATTTTAGGCGCTGCGGAGTTAATTACAACGTTACAAACAGTTGTTTCGCGTGGTGTTGATCCAATTGAAGGTGGCGTTGTCAGTATTGGCACAATTCAAGGCGGCTTCGCAAATAACGTTATTCCAGATCGTGTTCATTTGGAAGGTACAGTACGTAGCATGACATTATCTGGATTGAAAACGATGATGTCACGCATTCAAAAAATAGCGGATGGTATTGCTTTAGCCAACGATTTGACTATTGAAGTATCGCTAGAAAGTGGTAGTTATTTACCAGTGGAAAATGATCCAAAATTGGCTGAAAACTTGATTAATTACATGACGGAAGATGACAATATCAACTTTGAATTAGCCAAACCTGCTATGACGGGCGAGGATTTTGGGTATTTATTACAGCATATTCCTGGCGTGATGTTGTGCTTAGGCGTAAACGATTCCCATCCACTTCATAGCGCCAAGCTTAACATTGATGAAGCAGCACTGATGCCCGGATTTTTGGCCCTTAAATCCTTTTTAGTTTATCGCATGTCGCAAGGAGATTGAAAATGTACGAAAATATTCGTTTAATCACCGCAATTGTAACACCGTTTACAGCCGATGACAGTATTGATTATGACTCGTTGGATAGTTTGATAGAACATTTGTTGCAGCATGGTACGCAAGGTTTTGTTGTTGCAGGTACAACCGGCGAATCCCCTGCATTAACTCACGAAGAAAAGCTGGCTTTAACCACGCATATTGTCCAACAAGTTAGTGGCCGTGCTTTAGTAATTGCTAACGCTGGCTCTAATAATACTAAAGAGTCTGTTATGGCAGCGCGCGAATTAAGCGCTATTACAGGCGTTGATGGTATTTTAGCGGTTACACCTTACTACAATAAGCCCAGTCAGGCAGGGATGATCGCCCACTTTGAAGCCATCGCAGACGCCGCTAGCAAACCAGTCATGCTTTACAATATTCCAGGCCGTACCGTGGTTGGTTTGACACTAGATAGTGTTTTAAAGCTTGCAAAGCATCCGAACATCAACGCTATCAAAGAAACAACCTCGGTTGATTTAATTGCAGCTGAAGTTGCTGGTACGACTGATTTCTCAGTTTATACTGGTGAAGATGCGATGACCTTATCAGCTTACGTTGTGGGTGGAGCGGGTACTATTTCAGTTGCTTCACATTTATATGGTGATGAGATGACAGCGTTATTTAAAGCGATGGCTACAAATAATTGGCAAGAAGCCGGCAGGTTGCAACGGTATTTGACGCCAAGAATGAATGCATTGTTTGCTTACCCATCTCCAGCACCAGTTAAAACAAAACTGGCTGATCTTGGTTTGATTAGAAAAGATGTTCGATTGCCTATTTTAGCCTTGGCTGAAGCTGAAAAGGCACATCTGAATGATTTATTGGAGAATTCATGACAAAAATTATTTTAGCAGGTGGTTTCGGCAAATTAGGTGAGGCGATTCAAAATGGTCTCAAGGCCGATTATGAAATTGTTGGCATTTTAAGTGGTCATCAGCATGATAGTGACATACCAGTTTGGACATCTCTTGAAGACATTGATGTATCAGCAGATATCTGGCTTGATGTGAGCACACCAGCGACCGTATATGAGAACGCCCAGTACGCAATTGCTCATAATATGGCATTAGTCATTGGTGCGACAGGCTTAAGCGATGCGCAAGTCACTCACCTTAAAGCTTCAGCGACAAATGGTATTTTAATTGTCCCAAACTTTAGTTTGTCAGCTGTATTGTTAATGCAATTCTCAAAAACGGCAGCGCAATACTTTCCAGATGTGGAAATTGTTGAAGCACATAACCCCAAAAAAGTGGACTCACCATCAGGCACTGCAAAACAGACTGCACGAATGATTGCTAGTTCACGACAAAAAGCACCAGCACAAACAAGTGTTGGTGAAGCGCGTGGCGAAAGAGTTGACGATGTGCCTGTGCACGCGATGCGTTTACCAGGTTATATTGCGCAACAAACAGTTTACTTTGGCGGCATTGATGAGCAACTCACCTTGTCACAAAGCACAACTAGTCGTGCTGCGTTTGTGCCAGGTGTCATAATGTCATTAAATGCCGTTACAAAATTAGATCACCTCGTGATTGGACTTGACCAGTTATTAAACTAAAAAGTTACTTCAGTAATGAACTGAAGTAACTTTTTTTATTGATTATAAACACCTTCGGCGATGTCAGCTAAAGTATCGCGAGAAGGAACAAAGAAAAGTTGACCAGACAAAATATCTGAAAAAGTGAGTAAATAATCAGATTGGTCGACCATATTAGTTAGCATGCCCTTGGTAACTGACCAATAGCGTGAATACCCAATGAAATAAGTGCCAGTGTTGCCCGAAGCTGGATCTGAGAATGGTACATTCATGCGAACAATTTTTTGTTCTTCACCATTTTTTTCAAATTTTGACGCAACATTATGGGCATTTTTGAATTTGTCATCATCTTCTAATTCTAGATCGGTAAATTTTTCACGACCAATTGCTTTTTCTTGTGTTTCATTATTAAGTTGGCCCCAAAAGTCCATATTATGACGCCACTTTTGGGCAAAAGCATAAGATCCATTAGTAAAGTTTGGATCTTCATCTCCGATAAGCGCATAACCTGCAGCATCTTCAACAGCTGGCGCTTCCGTACCATCAATAAAACCAATGATTGCACGTCCTTCAAAATAGCGGAATCCCTTAGTTTCATCGACTACGTCAGTGATATTTTTTAGAAAACGCATAAATTGTGTTTGTGCCTCGTAGACAACAGCTTCATTGCTAGCGCGTATATGAAAAAACAAATCACCAGCGGAAGCAGGCATTTCGTATTCTGGGCCCTTAACGCCGCTGAATGTTTCTAATTCAGCAGGTTTAGGTTGATTTGGGAAAAGATATTTCCAAGCTGTTTCACTAAATCCAATGGCAACTTTCAAGCTTGATTCTGTTGCCAAATGAGAATCACGAATACGTAACGAGCGAATAATTGCCTGTGAGCGATCCGCAAATTCTTGAATTGCCGCTTGTGTTTTTGCGCGATCTATTCTCTTGAACTTGAGTACAGTGAATTGAACATGTTCACCAACATCTTTCCAAACATCTTGCGCTTTTAATGGATTAACTGTCATTTTTCCCTCCAATTATTAAACTAGTGCTATCATACGCCAATTAATTGTTTTAATCAATAATCATTCTAAATAACTCTTTTTGCTACTGTGTCTAAAATCACATAAAATTCATATTTATCATGTAAAATAAACGTAAATAGGTAATAATATTAGTTTTATGATGATTATTTAAGATGATGGCATTATTAATGTTATGATATCAAAAATTGATTAAGGGAGCAGTAATTATGGAAATTAGAATCATCGGCGCTAGTCACGCCGGCATAGCGTGTGCGTTACGCGCGAGGGAAGAAAATCCAGATAGTAACATTGTCATTTACGAAAAGCAAAAGAGCATTGGCTTTGTAGCGCAAAGTATACCGCTCTATTTAGCTGGCGATAGTAACTTTTTGAAATTATCAAGTTATACCACAATTGCTGAACTAGAAGCAAAACATATTACAGTTAAAACACAAACTGTGATTGATTCTGTTGATCTCAGTAACAAGACCATTCACTATGTTGACATGGTTTATGATGTAGAAAAAGAAGATCACTTTGATAAATTAGTCGTTGCCACTGGCTCGTATCCCAGTCTGTCATTGGTTCAAGATGGTTTTGTAGATAAACTGTATGTTATCAAAAAATTTGAAGACGCGGTTAAAATTAGACAATTAATGGCTGAAAGTCGGAGCTGCATTGTGATTGGTGGTGGTGCAATTGGCATTGAAATGGCTAAAATTTTGAGTGAATTAAAAATTGAAACCACAATTATTCATTCTTCTGATTTCATCTTAAACCGATATTTGGATAAAGAAATTGCGCTTGATATGCAAAATGCATTGGTAGAAAATGGCGTTAAAATTATCACAAATACTTTGATTACCAGCATTGATGAAGAGAATCTAAAGGACAGTAATCGTAAAATTAGCCATGTTAGAACAGCTGATGGTCAACATTTTGAGGCTGACGGTATTATTTATGCAACTGGTTTTAGACCCAATTCGTTTCTAGTAGCCGATCAAGTAGCACTGGGCGATCGTGGCGCGATTATTGTAGATGATTACATGCAAACGAGTCATCCAGATGTTTATGCTGTCGGTGATTGTGCGACAACCAAACTAACCAACGTAAAGGAACCAACTTATGTGCCACACGCGAGTGACGCCATTCGACAAGGAGATGTTGCGGGCGCTAATTTAGCAGGCAATACTGTCCAATTGAAATATTCTCAAGGCACATACAAACTGAATTTTGACCGTGACATATCGTTATGCATGTCTGGTTTGACACACGAAAAAGCGAAACAAGAAGGTTTTGATAGCGATGTTGTTACCATAAGAGATCAATATGTCAATGGTAATGCTTTCTTTGAAGCTTATTTGGTTTATGAAAAAGTGACCCACAAAATATTAGGTATACAGTGTAAAGGATCATCCTTTGAGGTTGGCGCGCAAGCAGAGATTATTTCCTTAGCTATCCAAAATAATTTAACGGTTGAAGACCTTCAATACAGTGATTTTTATTTCAAACATGGCTTCAATAATCCTAGAAGTTTTACGCAGATTCTTGCTGATGCGATTCGCCAAAAAGAAAAATCCGTCAAGTAATGTTGGCGATGGAAAGGAGTGCTGACAATGGTAACAGACCAGAAAATTAGCGAGTTAGACTACTGTTATGTGTCATGGGAACTTTTGCAAGAATTAGAAAAAAACGCCTTTTCCAGAAACGAGTGTATCAGAGCATTTAAAAAAGAGTCAAACGACAGACAATCTTTGATTACAAGTGTTGTGGCATTAATCTTACCAATGACTTTATTGGGAAGTATTGTTTTTTCTAATCACGCAGCAAGTTTAATGTATGGCAGCACGGGCACGACTGAAAATATTTGGACGCGCGTTGTTGGATTATTAATGTTATCGGCCTTTTTATTTTTAATCGTCTATATGTTGTCAAAAGAATTGTCAAAATATAAGGTGTTTTGGCCAATTAAAAAATTAATTAATCAAGATTTAGAGGCAAACTTACGTTTAGAAGTTGAGGCAATTGATCGAAAAGCTTCAAAAATTATCAACGATTCGATACTTAAGGACTCTAAGATTCCAGATAAATTTTTGTCATCTGAGTTTTTAATGGTCATTATCAAGTATATGGAAAGTGGACAAGCATCATTTATTAAAGAAGCGGTATATGCTTTACAACTTGATCTCAACAATACAGGCTATTATGCCAAAAGAGACGCTTCTACAATTGGAAAAGAAGTATTTATTAGATCCTAATAAGAATTTGACAAAAAAAATTGAATTGGCTGAAAAAAATGACTGACAAACATATACAATCAAATACTAAGCAATTTAGTCAAGAAAATATTTTTATTGAAACTGATGATAAAGCATCAAAGTCGCAAAATGTGAAAAATTTTGTACAAGACGATTTTTTCGACAAGGGCAACTGGGGACTTAAATTTCGACAACTCGGCATCAATTTTGTTTTTGCTATTGTCCTTGTGTTACCAGTTTTGATATTGTTTAATTCATTAAAAAACGGTAAATTGTGGCAGTCATTGTATCATTGGCAATATCAAGATGGGTTTGATCTTACTAAATTCCTACAAGCTTCAATCTTGATTGCGATTGTCGTTGTGCTTGTATGTAGTTTGGCATTTTTGGTACGAAATAATTATCGTGAACAAAAAATATACCCGAATCAAATCACGTATGATGACGATAAACTTCAGGCGCGAAAGGCAGTCATGGATAAGCTTTACACGAGTAGATATGGTGATAAAAATTTCCGTGAATCAACGAAATATTATGCTGTTAATGAAGAACAAAATATTGATGATCACCTAATTAGTGACTTATTTAAGGAAAGTGGGGTAGAAATTAAATGAAGCAAATTCTGGCAGTTTTTGTGCAAATTTTGACCTTATATCCGATTATTGGCGCTATTGCTTGGACTATTGGTGGCATTTTTTATCGCACAGTGTACGTTGGTAAAATTTTGGATCGTGATTTCAAAAAAATTCGAGTCGAAAAAGAGCCAATGATTACAATCATGATTCCTTGCCATAACGAAGAAATGGTCATTGAAGATACGATTGATTATTTAATGAACGATTTAGAATATCACAATTATGAGGTGCTGGTTTGTGATGATGGCTCAACTGATACAACGCCGGAAATTTTGTCTAGACTAAGTGCTAAGTATCAGAAGTTACGCGTTTTACGTGTCAATAAGAATAAGGGTAAGGCACTGAAGTGAACCCCAATAGTTGGACAAAATAAAATTAATTAACTAACAGACTCAGTGGTGAGTTGTCGATATTGAA
>NZ_BMBS01000023.1 GCF_014634805.1 Leuconostoc falkenbergense | reverse complement strand
GGGAGTCGAACCCACACGGTGTTGCCACCACTGGATTTTGAGTCCAGCGCGTCTGCCAATTCCGCCACAGCGGCATACGCTATGTGGTTGTCTGATTTCAAACAACTACACTAGAATACCAAGATATCACTATCCTGTCAACCCTTTTTATTTTTTTCTCTTTCTTCAGCCAAAAATTCTTCGTGCGTTTCTTGTTTAAGAACGTGCGAAACGTGATTCAGGGCGTTGTCTAAAAGCGTCAAAACGTGAGAATCGCTCAAGCAATATAGAATTTCACGCCCTTGACGTTGGGTTTGCACTAATTGTGCTTCACGCAAGAGTTTCAACTGATGAGAAACAGCTGATTGTTCCATATCCAAGATTGCAATGATTTCTGAGACGCTATAAGCGCGTTCACGCAAAAGCTCTAAAATCGTTAATCGCTGGCGATTACCCAATAATTTAAAAATTGTTTCAAGTTCAATAATGACATCTTTTTTCATAACCTTATTATAACAGGGTAAATAAATGTTGTAATGTACCAGCTGCGAACATAACATAAATACCAAGCGCAACATAGATAATTAGCTGTACTCTATCACCAAAACGTTCCAACAATTGATAGACAATTGGCATTTGTGTCACTTTATAAGCAAGCAATAAAGCTAACGATAAAATCACAATAAAAATTGCAAAAATTAATGGTAACAAGGTTAAATTAATCGTTGTAAAATATGGCACATACAGCGCAATGTTATCAGCACCACAGGTTGCGATTGTAATTCCTACCATTTTGAGAATTAGTTGTTTTTTACCGGATTGACGTAAATTATCCGCAACTTCAGCTACTTCATCCGAGTCTGAATAATAATTTTTGATACCAATAATAATTGGTAAAATACCCAACAAGCCTAATAGCCATTCTTCAGGCACTTGTTTTAGTCCCAAAGCAATGAATACCGAAATCATCACTAACATCGCATTACCAAGGTAAGCGCCGAAAACGACTGATCGTACTTGTGCTGATTGACGATATTGTCCAAAAATAAATAACAGAATAACGAAATAATCAGTGGTCGTGCCAATATATGATAGTGCTGCCGTCATTAATGTTTGTAACATAGACTCAATTTCCTTTATATGAATTTCTATTCATATAAAGTATAACATGAATTTATTTTCATGTATAGCGTAAAAAATAACTGCCTCATGATATTAACCATTATTTTTGTGAACAGTGTATACCATCCAAAATAACGGCTTGAATCAATTAGCAGTTATGTCATTAACTATCGTGACGTGCAACCATTGATGAAATCTTGGCATGACGTGCAATGTAGGCAGCTTGTGAACCAAGTGATCCCCAGAAACCTTCACGTGAATGTGCACCAACAACAATCAAGTCAGCGCCAACGCGTGGTGCGATGTCTTGTACAAGCACTTCGCCTGCCTTAGCACCATCCGCAAAAATCGTTTCAACATTAGTTGCCCCTTTTGAGACAGCATAGGCACGATATTTTTCTAAATTAGCTTCAAATTCGGCTCGTTTTTCTTTAATAAAATCAAGATGTAACGCATCGATTGTTGACAAATCACCCATTTCCAAAACTGTGGCGATTGTCAACTTCGCCCCATCTTCACTGGCCTGATGAATCGCATTAGCCAAAGCAAAGTAGCCTTGCTGTGATTCGTCAACACCAACTAAGATGTTCTTAAATTGCATTGGTTCGATGTTTAAGTTTAATTCACTCATGTTATCTCTCCTCTTAGGCACCAAATAGTTGACCAATAATTTGAATAACCAATTGAATATTCAAAACTGTTAAGACAGCGAATGTAATCCATCCCAAAACTGTCATCCACATTGGGTTAGCAAATTCTTTACCCATAATCTTCTTCGATGACGTGAATAAAATCAATGGTGCCATAGCAAATGGCAAAGCAATTGACAAGAAGACCTGTGAATAAACTAGCAATTGATCCAGTTTGTCTTCGGCACCACCATAAATTAATGTAAAGGCAACAACTGGAATAAGCGCTAATCCACGCGTTACAACACGACGTAACCACATTGGAATACGCATGTGCAGGAAGCCTTCCATAATAATTTCACCAGTCAATGTTCCAGTAATGGTTGAATTTTGACCTGATGCCAGCAGTGCTACCGCAAACAATGTTGATAAGATAGGCGAAGCAACCGCTCCCGCAATCGTCTTATCACCCAAGGCGTTATACATTGAACCAAAAGTACCCACTTTATCAGCGTGACCAAAGAACAAAGCCGCTCCTAAAATTAAAAGCAATGAATTGATGACAAAAGCCAAAGACAATTGGATATTTGAATCCCATGTCATGAAGCGAACAGCTTCTTTCATTGCAGATTTGTCGTTACGATCAACCTTACGTGTTTGTGAAATTGATGAGTGCAAGTAAAGGTTGTGGGGCATAACCGTAGCACCAATGATACCCAAAGTCAGTGTCAACTTAGAGTCGCCACCACCAATAGGTGAAGCACTACTTAAATCTTGTAATTGTGGCAAATAACCACCAAACAAAGCTGTCAATTCAGGCTTTGATAACACAACGAGGTAAGCAAAGATAACCAAGATTGTGATGATAAGTGTCATAACAATCGCTTCAATCTTTCGGAAACCAAACTTCATTAGCAACAGCAGCAACACAACATCAAATGCTGTTGTCAGAACAGAGGCAATCATTGACCAGCCAAACAACAAGTGTAAGGCAATCGCGCCACCAATAACTTCAGCGATATCTGTGGCCATCAATGCTAACTCTGTCATAATCCAAAGTGCAATACCACCTGGTTTGTTAGTGCGATCACGCGTCGCTTGTGCCAAATCTTCTTGTTTGACAATACCCAACTTACCAGCCATATATTGTAACATCATAGCAATCAATGATGAAATCAATACGACTGATAACAAAACATAGCGATACTGCGCACCACCACCAACAGAGGTTACCCAGTTACCAGGATCCATATAACCAACGGCAACAAGAGCACCAGGACCTGAAAAGGCTAATAATTTTCGCCAGAATGAACCATCTTTCGGTGCTTCAATCGAGCTGTTAACATCACTCAAACTCAAAGTGTCATCAGCATTTTGAACTAGATGATGCTTTGAGTTAACGCTTGTAGAATCTTGCATTCTATCTCTCCTTTAGATTTCTCCTCAGAACAAAATAAACGAATTTCGACTTGACATATCGTGAATATTCACTTGTCGGCAAACTTACTGCGTGCCAAACAGATACAACAAGTGCTAAATAAATTTCATAAAGGATTTCATTCAACACCGTAGTTGAAAGCTTATGAAAATTACCTAACTCGACTATTGTCGTTCCAGTACATATTACATATTACACGCTATTCGCAAAACGTCAACAACAAAAAAAAGCGCATTTTAAAAATTCGCCTTTTTGGTGATTAAAATGAAAGAAAATTGTCTCTAAATCAACTTTTGAAAACCCTTTCATTAGATTATTACATTTGCGTAACATTACAATTTTAAATTTGATTGCACGTTTGGTCAAAGCTAGATGTTTCAATTTGAATGGTGACATGACTAATATGGAAGGTTGTTCGAAGAGCGCTGGTAATGTCTTCCAAAATCATCTGTGCATCACCTGTACTAGTGCTGTTCAAGGAAAGATGCACTGTTAACGCAGTTTCTGTGGTTGATAATGGCCATATATGCAAATCGTGAAACTGCGCCACACCGCTATGGTTAGCAATATATTCCGCAACAGCTACCTCATCAATGCCATCTGGCACGCCATTTAGAGCCAAGTTAAACGTTGATTTAACCATTGGCCAAGAGGTCACCGCAATCACTACGCCAATAATCATCGAAACAATCGCATCAATTGCAACCAAACCTGTCCATTGAATGAGCAAGCCAGCCACAACAACGCCCAAAGACACACCTGCATCAGCTAATAAGTGAACGTACGCCGTTTTTTCATTGAGGTCATGTGACTGATGTCCGTGTTCATCAGGTACACCGGAAACTCTAAACAAGAACGCAGTTGAAAAATTAATCACAATACCAACAGCTGCCACAATCATAATTGTGGCACCACTCGCATGACTAACATTAGCAGTAATTAAATCTCTAATGCCCTCATAGAAGATAGTTACCACGGCAAATATTAAGAGTAAAGAGTTAAAAATGCTAGCTAATATTGACATATTATGCCAACCATAAGTATGCTGTTTAGTGGCTTTCAAACCAAAAACAACCACCGCTAACCAAGCAATTATGAGTGCTAACACGTCACTCAAATTGTGAAAAGCATCAGCAAATAGCGCAGTTGAATGAGCAATTTTTGCAAAAACTAATTCTGCCAAAACAAACACAATGTTCAGTGTAATGCCAATAACATAAGGCCTTTGTTTCATTTTTAAAGTTTGATTTGTATGTATCATCTCGTCTCCCTTGAAATATGCTACTCTTATTCTACCACTTAATATGAATAATTGTTCATATATTTCAAGTTCGCTAACAGATTAAGATAATGCCGCGAAAAAGTCACCAGCGTCACCCACAATTTGATCAATGTGATATGGTGTGGCAATATATTCTAAATTAACCGACATCACTGTCGCTTGCGGATTAGCATATTGCAGCAATCCAGCAAATGGATAAACCTGAAAACTCGTCCCCACAATCACAATCAAATCAGCTTCCCGGACCCAAAGTGCTGAACGTTCCACCTCAAAAGGCATTTCCTCATAAAAAGTAATTCTTGGTCGTAAAATGGCACCATCAGCTCTTCTCATGCTCTGCAAATAGTCATGATAATCGGCTTTTTTGCCGTCACGTGGTGCATAAATATCATAGAGAGAACCATGAAAACGAATCAAATTTTCTGGCTTCGAGCCTGCTTTAACATGTAAGTCATCAACATTTTGCGTGATAATTTTAGCTCGGTTAGCTTGTGTCAAAGCAGCTATTTTGTCATGAATAACATTCGGTTTAGCTTCAGGAAAATACATATTATCAATCATAAATTGATATTGTTTTTCCGATTCATTTTGAAAAGCCGTGGCACTCAACAAGTACTCTGGTCGTAAGGCAACACCATCATATATTCCACCTTTAGAACGGTAATCAGGAATGCCCGAGATGGTCGACACGCCCGCTCCTGTCATAAACACGATATGATTAGCGTCGTCAAAGCGCTTTTGAATTTCTGGTGTGACTAACATAATTTAAACTCTTTCAATGTAAGGTAATGCCAATTTTTTAAACAATTCTGAGACTTTCATAGCATATAGTGCTTTGAAAAAAGCTGGTCGATCTGCTTCGTTTTCGGGTGGTGTGATGACAAAACTATTTTGCTCATCCCCCTTATTTAGACCGACATAAGCTGTCTTTTTGGTCTGAAAATCTGTCATTTCTGAATGGAAAATGGTAAACACTTGATTGACTGGTAGTGCCAGTTGGCGTTGAGACAAAACACTTGTTAAAGTGACGTACTCTTTTGCATTTACAGTAGGCTTTCCCCACTTTTTTAACACATCGTCAAGACCGACAAATAGTGTTACCATTTGGTGTCGAATTTGGCGTGATTGCTTCAAATCTGCCCTTAAAATGGGTTCAGCAAGTGTCTGAGCCGCCGTATAAGCTAGCGGATAGTTATTTGCTAGAACAGCTGTAAAATCACTGGCCTCAACTAAATTATCGGCAAATACCAAGGCATCTAATACCATAAGCAAACGCCATAAACTCTCATCATCCAGATCACCATTCTCTGGTGTTAATTCAGATTGAACACCTGCCAAATAAGCATCAGCTGTTTGCTGTGTTAACATTTGCTTGGATGCTAATTCTCGGTAAGTAATCGCGTGGACAACTATGCGATGCATACGCGTTGCAATTTGAATTAATTGCTCATCTAATTTGTCATCATTAAATGTTAATGCAAAAAATACTTGCGGTGTTATCCCATTAAAGGTTAATAGCATCTTCAATAACTCATTAGCTAATAAAAAATCACTCTCAGTTTCTTCTGCAACTTCAATCAATAAACGTTGCCCCAAAACTTCTTGATTAACACGGTCAATGTGCAAAGCACCAGTATTTTCAGTGCCCACTCGGCTCATAACTGTGCCGGGATAAAGCTGATTGACAGCATCTAGTAAAGATTTAACTTTTGGATTCATTTCTTATCTCCATTAATATTTTAGTTGCTAACTCAGTATCAACATGCTTTTCAGCCATCAATCTTGGCACCAAGCGTTTAACTTCTGAAACTTCAGCACCGACTTGCATGGCTAATGCACGGTATTGCATACGCATATGTCCTTGCTGAATGCCACCGCTAACAATTGCCTTGAGGGCAGCTAAGTTTTGTGCTAAACCAACTGAGACAATGACCATACGTAGCTCATCTGCATTGACCTGTCCCAGTATAGCTAAGGCGTTTTGAGCAGCTGGCAGTACAGAAATCGCACCGCCAACTGTTCCCACGCTAATTGGCATAGTCAGTTCGCCGTGCAATTGGTTATCTTTGATGGACCAAGTTGTCAGTGCCTGATATTGTCCGTTACGGCTGGCATAAGCATGCCCACTCGCCTCAACGGCACGCCAATCATTGCCAGTCGCCAAAACCACTGCACTGACACCATTAAAAAGCCCCTTATTTTCTGTTGTCGCGCGATAAGGATCACTTTGCGCAAAATGATTGAGCGCAACAATTTGACGCGCTACGTGTTCGCCACGCACCCGTTCAAATACAATGTCAGCCGTGGCTGTCACTAACTGATGTGTCGCATAGTTAGATAAAATAACCCCCAGTGGATTAAACGATTCAAAAAGTGGTAACTCAGCCTCCAAAATAGTATCGACAATGTTGGCACCCATAGCGTCTTTTGTATCAATAATAAAGTCAACGCTTGTTTCATTTTCAGAGACCTGACGCACAACGACGTCTAAAAGACCACCACCACGTTGATAGATTGATGGTCGTGCTTGTCGCGCAATATCGAATATTTCTAAACGATGAGCTTGTACAAAATCAGCTAAAGATTTTTCAGTTACAAACATCATTTGACCGATCATCGCTGTGCGACCAATCTGAACATCAATGCCAGCAGACAACATTTTTGCGCCATTATTGGCAGCAGCAATCACGCTAGGTTCTTCGGTTGCCATTGGCACTTGATAATGCTGTTGATTAATTAGTAAATCACGTACAACACCCATTGGCACTCGAAAATCACTAATATAGTTTTCAACTAGTTGTGCATTCACCGTACTTTGTTGTTCTGACAAAGCGGTACGGATATCATCATCAATCGCTAACAACGCCAACCGTTCGTCAGGTGTTAATTCATAAAACTTCTTAGTCATGTATTTGTGATAAAGTTTCCGCGATTAAACCTTCGCGAACCCCACTTTCTGAGAAAATAACTTTCGGTGCTTCAATCAAACGCATCAGATTAACGAGTGGTAAAAGCCCGCTAATAATGATGTCGGCGCGTGTTGTTTCAAGGCCAGCCACTTGTTCGCGGTCTGCTCGTGTCATATAACGAATTTCATCAAAGATAGACATCACCAATTCGTAGGACATCTCATAACCGTGAATTTGATTAATTTCTGCTTCGCCAGACCGTGTGCGTGCCATGCGTGCTAATGAACGATTAGCGCCACCCAACAAAATAACAGGCTGTCCTTTTTGTGAAGATAACCAAGGTAAATTTTGATAAGATTGCACAATATACTCACTAGCCACCTCAATGTTGCTCTGAATCACATCATTGGCTAACATGAATTGCTCGGATAAATTCACCGCACCAAATGGCAAACTGACCGCAGCCATATTTTTTGCGTGGTTAATGGCAATGAGTTCAACTGATGCACCACCGGTGTCTAAAATTACCCCCGCATCAACTTTTAGCGTTGCTTGAACACCTAAATAGTCGTAATAAGCTTCTTGATCGCCTGTTAGGACTTGAAATGTGATGCCAGTGGCTGCTTTCACACGTTTCAAAAATTCTGATTGATTTTGGGCTGTTCTCACAGCAGCCGTTGTGATAGCACGTACTTCAGGTTCAAACCTCGCATAGCGCGTCTGAAAATAGCGCAATGCACCAATGGTTCTCGCCATTGGTTCTTCTTGCAAAATCAACTCCGCACCCATATTTTGCGCAATGCGAGTGTCCTGCTTTTCCCGAACAATCTCGGTATAAGTGCCATCTTTATGTAATTCTTCGACCACCATTCGAGCAGAGTTGCTGCCTAGGTCAACGATTGCTAAATAGCTCATAGTGTTATCCTAATTTTGATTTTAATAATTTAATTGTAACACATCTCATCATAGCAACCGATAACAAGGATAACTTCTTAAAATAGTAATAATATATTAATAAAATCACGATTATTTATTAATTGGTTAGTCCATGTTAAACTGGTTATTATGAAAATACTTTTGATTGCGCTAGGCGCGTTGAGTTTTGCAATCGGTACAGTTGCGATTTGGATTCCGGGTATCCCAACGGCCGGATTTTACGTTCTGACTGCTATTTTATGGTCTAAATCTTCCAAACGACTCGACACGTGGCTACAAAATAATAAATATTACAAACAATACGTTCATCAGGGCGTTTTTCAACGACAGCTACCGTTAAAAGCTCGTATCATCATCTATTTAGTGACGGCTGGCATGATAGCAATTCCATTTTTCAAAACTGATTTAGTGTGGCTAAAAATCGTCTTACCACTCACTTCGTTAACGCAAATCGTTTCTATGGAAAGCTATTATCGTGGCTATCTTTGGCGTGATGGCATTCCATTTATGAAAAACAACAACAAATAACGTGCAATGACAAAAAAAGGTAGCAACAGTAAATTACTGTTGCTACCTTTTAACTTTATTTACTGTGGATCAAGCGTTTCATTAATCATGTTCAAGTTATACTCGGCAATATAGGAATACACAGCTGGCACAGATCCACCAAACTGGGTTCCCGTATTTTTAGCTTTCAAATCTAATGACTTGCGCAAAAGGGTTGTAACACGTTGCTTTTCTGTTTCAGTGACCATTTGATAACTGACACCATTATACATATCACCAACACCTTGTATATGTTCTGACGTTTGTTTTTTAGTAGCAGACATATATTTTAGTGCTACCGTGGTAAGATTATTAAACTTCATATCCGTCTGAACATTTTTAGAGATAGAACTCATAAATTTAGCGTTGAGCAATGTTTTTGCACTGGCTGATTTTTTAAGTAGCGCCTTTAAGACTAGTCGTTGGCGCAATTGACGACCATAATCCCCTTGTGGATCATCATAGCGCATCCGAGAAAATGACAAGGCTGCATAGCCATTCATTGTTGTGTAAGTTTTAAAGTTCTTCCCATCAGACGCATATTCAAACTTTTCTTTGCCCTTATAGAACTTATACACGTCTGGTTTGTCGTTGTCTGGTTGATAAGTGAATGTCAATGGTGACTCTACTTCAACACCACCAACCTGATTAATCAACTTCTCCAAACCACCCATATTAACTAAAGCATAAAAATCAATCGGTACATTCAAATAATTTTGTAACGTCAGTATGGTTGAACTCACACCGCCAATTGGAAATGCCGCATTTAGCTTTTGTGGAAAAGTATTCTCGTGACCTACAATTGCTACCATAATATCTCGTGGAATGGACATCATTGTGGTTGTTTTAGTTTTTGGATTAACTGTGATAAGCATCATTGAATCGGTCAAACCTGTACGGTCACGATCCAATGCACCCGTATCTGTTCCTAAAACTAAAATTGAAAATGGTTCCCCTTTTTTCAAAACTTGTTGAACGTCACGTGCTTTTGTAACCTTTGCACTACGGTACATTTTGTCAACAGATGTTTTCACATTGCTCAAAACCATTGACATCATGACACCACCAACAATTGCCAACAATAGTAATATTGCAACAATCCATCGCCATTTTTTACGACGCTTTCGTGGCCGTGGTGGTCGTGGTGGCTGTCCATTTGGTAATGGTGCTGATTGTCGGCGTGCCGCACGACTCATATTGTTTTCCATAACTTGTACCCCTAATGCGTTCTAAAAATTCATTATACCATTATTTGCACATCATCGTTTTGATTTGCCGATTGTCTTAAAATATGTTGAAGATTTATAGTATTGATCGCATCAAAAAAAGCTAGTGAATCAATCATTCACTAGCTAATTCGTTATGTGATGTTATTGTCCTAAAAGTGAATTAATCAGCAGCTAAAGCATCAATTGTATTCAACTTGGCAGCCTTGCGCGATGGCACAAAACTAGCAATCAAGGCAATAATGAGTGAGATAACTACTGCGAAGATAACATTGCCAACAGAAACCTGCACAATATTAAACTTAATCAAACTATAAAGCGCAGCGTTCATTGCAAACTGGGCTAAGTAAGCCACCGCAATACCAAATATTGCTGAAATAATACCCATCAATAGTGCTTCATTCGTAAATAGTCCACGAATATCTTTTGAACGTGCACCCAAGGCACGTAATACACCAATTTCTTTGGTTCGTTCTGAAACTGACATATACGTTGTCACGATAATCATAATGGCTGAGACAAACAGTGAGATACCAGCAATTGCAGCTAATACGTATGACGCCAAGCTAGTAATCGTGTTAATTGTCTTCAATACAGATCCGACTGAAATAGCAGCCACAGCCTGTTTACCATTTTCTTTCAAATTATTGACTGCATCAACAGTTGATTGAATTTCTCGTGTATCTTTGATGGAGAGTGTCAAGAAGTTGGCAGTTGTCACAGCATTTGCCTTTGTTAAATCCTTTTTGACACCGGCTGTTGTTGCAGCAAAGATTGTACCACTTTGACCACCATCAGTAATACCAACAATTTTCATCGTTGATGTCACTGGTACTGGTTGGTTTTGGGCGTTATAAGCAACATATGTGTATGTGATATTTTTATTGAGCAATGACTTCCAATTAGTATTAGATTTCTTAGCAAAAGCCTTGTCGATCACAATTTCATTACTTGCCTTTGGCTTACGACCAGCTTTAATGACCTTATCTGCATAGATTGGCGTCCATGTCTGAATTTGCGTGCCTGCCTGTGATTGTACGTTACCATACTTGAAGACAGCACCATTAAAATGATAACCCTTATAAACTTTATCAACATGTTTCACCTGATTGATTTTCTTAATAAGTTTATCTGAGATGGTGGTAGAGTTGTAGTCTGTTGCTGCAGCTTGAGTTGTTGCTTGCGCACGTTCAGTGGCAGTAGCATCCTTACTGTCCGTCGTATTTTTTAAGACAGTTGGGTAATTAGGGTTAGCTAATGAGTTCACTTGATCATTAATATAACCCTTAATACCATTTCCTAATCCCAAGAACAGAATAACTGAAAAAACACCAATTGCTGATCCTAAAATAATCAAGAAGTTTTGTAGCTTTTTGAATTTCAAATGATCAAATGCCATGTCCCAAACTGAGCCTTGAGACAATGGTTTAGAGGTAAGACGATCAGTTGTAGCAGGTGTTTCAAAACGTGGTTTAAGATTCTTTTCTTCATCTATTTTACCATCAGCCATGTGTAAAATACGTGTGCCGTAATCTGCAACTGCTTGAGAATGTGTGACAACAATGACTAATTTGCCTTCTTGCGCAATTTGTTCAAGTAAGTCCAATACTTCTTTTGTATTCACAGAATCCAAAGCACCAGTTGGTTCATCAGCAATCATCACGTCAGGATCAGCAGCCAACGCACGAGCAATTGCAACACGTTGCTTTTGTCCACCTGAAAGTTGAGAAGGATATTTATGAATATGCTCTGCCAAGCCAACTTTTTTTAGTAATTCCGTAGCACGCTGCTTACGTTGCGAAGCCGACAAAGTTGTCATATTTAATGATGTTTCAACGTTTTCCAAATTAGTTTGATAGTTAATCAAATTGAAGCTTTGAAAAATATAACCAATTGTTTGGCGACGGTAAACATCAAGCTTCTTTTCTTGTTTGTGATCTAACTTCTCACCGTTAACTTCAACCGTTCCTTCGAAATTTCGGTCTAAGCCACCAATGATGTTCATTAAGGTTGATTTTCCACCACCGGATTCTCCTAAAATTGAGACAAATTCACCTTTTTCAAATGACAAATCAATGCCTTTTAAAACAGGAAATTCATCTTTTCCGAGAAAATAAGATTTGTGGATATCAGTTAGTTTTAAAAATGCCATGCCTGATTTCTCTTTTCTATAATGTGTGTTTAGTTTATCATAAGTATTCCATGATGTAAATTATTCTTTGTTACACAGTAGTCCACATACTAGTAAACAAATCCTGTCTTTACTAATCAATATTCACTCATGTCCTTATTCTGCATGCCATAATAAATAGTAAGTTTACTGCTGAAGCCTATATTATTGTCCGCTTCTTAAAATATTGATTTGAGATGTGCTGATACAAAAAAACAGCTTTCGCTGTTTTAAGGTTTATTTTGAACATACTTCCAGTAAGCATTGATAATTGCTGCCGCAATTTTACCATTAGTACCATCCAAATAATTATTCATACCAGGAATAGCCATCGCCATTGCCACAGGTTGCCCTGGTACATAAGCAACAATCGACTCAGTAAAGGTTTGGTTCCCATTCGTTGTCGTTTCAGCTGTACCAGTTTTCGCATAAACATGCGGTGTCAATTTATGAAGCTGCGTGCCACCAGTGTTATAGGTGTCCGAACCATTAGCAACGCGATTCATACCTTCATGAATTACTTGCCACTCAGCAGAACTTAACTGAACTTGTCCTTGTATATTAGGAGAGGCTTTCCAAACTGTCTTCATTTTGGTACTATTTGGAATGCTTTGCAAAACAGAGTCGACCAAATGTGGCTGTATGAGGTAACCGCCATTAGCAATTGTCGAAACATAGCAAGCTAATTGCATTGTTGTATAAGAATCGTATTGTCCAAACGATTCATATAAATACTTACCTACATTCTCACCTGTTGTGGGTCCTCTATAACCCGCTGTTTCGCCACTAATATCAATACCTGTTTTAATGCCTAGTCCGTACTGTGCTAACCCATTTCGTAACGTCTGGAACGCATCCGAATTAAGGGCTAGAGGTGAACCAGAACTGTATGTTTGCCCACCAATTTTCATACCCAATTGGACGAAGTATGTGTTAGATGAACGTTCCAAGGCTGTTTGTGCATCAACAGCTATTGGTGTTCCAGCCTTGTTCCAATAGGACGTAATTGTTGGTGTACCTTGAATTTTGATAGCTTGATCATACATCGTGGTATTTGACGTTGATAGGACACCACGTTGGAACGCTGTCGTCAAGACCGCTGGCTTCACAACTGATCCCATGACAATTGCATGGTTAATGTTACCATTTGGGTCAGCTGTTTTCTTCTTAGTCTCATAATCTTGATCGACACCAGCCATAGCATATATACCACCAGTGTATGGATTCATAACAGTTGCATAAGCACCCTGCACATCACCACCGGGCAAATTGTCCTCAAGGATTTTTTGAACGGCCTTTTGGAACTCTGCATTAATTGTCAGCTTCAAACTATCACCAGCCTGACCGTCATATTTGATGCTTGATGATTTTACTGTGCCATCTGTCCCAGTTGTTACAACTGTTTGTGACGCTGAGCCCTTCAGCATTGATTCATATTTCATTTCAAGACTAGAATTACCGACTGGCTCATTTTGAGAATAACCCTGAGCTAATAATGTGTGCAGTCGGTCATCAGGCAAACCAGTTGACTCATTAGTGACGTTACCAATCAACGCCTTAAAGTCATCCCCTTGGGGATATTGGCGGGCCCAACTCGTACCAATTTTAATACCGGGGAATTGGCTAAGTCGTTCACCAATTTCAGCTAACTCTGTTTCAGACACATCATCTTCCTTAATAAAGGTAGTTGATAATGCATAGGCGCCACTCATGCGCTGAAAAATCATCGCATCATTTTCATTAACAGAATCAATCAGATGATTTTTCTCAACATAATTAACAGACAAATCCGTTAACTGTGTTCCTGTATATGTTTCACCCTTTTTCTTAGCTTTGTTAATCTTTTTTTGGACAGCTGCCGCCTGTTTGGCGTCTGCTAAATAAAAGTCGGCCTTTGACCGATCACTTAAACGAGATGTATCAACAGTCAGGTATTTACCTAATTTTTCAGCCGTTTCGCGCATGGTTGCAGAACTGATATTAGTGCCACGAGTGAAGGTAATAGCCGTTTGTGCCTTATTTCCTGCAATGACACGACCAGTTGAATCATAAAAAAGACCACGCGGTACGTTACCTTTCTCAACCGTTTCATCGCTTCGATTAACTTCTGCTTTATAGTCAGACCCCTGTTGGATTGTTAAAAAGGCCAATTGCACAGTGAGTGCAATCATGAGTAATAAAGAAATACCTAACAATATATTTAGTCGTGTTGGCAAATTAGCCCGCGCGTCATTTTTATTATCACGATCCTCTAAATATGGGTTGCGTTTCATGTTTTTACCGCCAAGTTTGAATAATTACTCTATCTAGCTTACCACATTTACACATTCACTCGCTAAAATATCCTGAGCTAATTAACCGCGCCCAATCAAAGTCTTCAATAAACGATAGATTTTATACTTGATGGGATTAACGGGCATGGTGAAGTTACCAACCAATTGGCGTGCATAGCCATTAAATGCTGTTTTGAATCCTAATACACCATCACTACCATCAAATTTACCAGCAATTCCGTAGAAATTATAACGCTTAATCCCATGTTCAACCGCCCGATTAATCATAAGGTCTTGTATTTGATAAGGTCCATAGTAATCCATGTATTCCTCATAGGTACCTGAATAAAGATAGTTCATTTCTTGCGGCTGTTCAATGAACAAAGCACCAGCTACGACGACAACATTTTTACCAGCCGTTTTCTTTTGGTTTGTTGCTTTATCAATCCGCTTAACATGTTGTTGCTTTTGGTCATCAAATTCAGCATATTGACGCTTAAATTTATCATTATTCGGATATTTTTCTATTTTTTGATTAATTTTTGCTAATTTTTGATCTAATTCAGCAATTTTTTGCGTTTCTTCACTGATATAGTCGTCAAAATTTAACTCAGCAAATAAGAAGGTCGCATCATCTTGATACTCATCATACACTGTTTGGTAAAAATTCAAATTTTTATCTTTATAATGTAATCTATCAGCCGTTTTTTGTGTTAATTCTTTAAAATCAGGTAAATCGTCACGTGATAATTGACGTATTTTAATACCAAATTGCGCATTTTTCTTCAGATAATACTGTGCATTTTTTGTGAAGGAAGCACGTACACTTTTTACATCAGTTAATTCGGAAATATCTTTTAAATATTCCCACTCAGGTGAACCAGCAGTTGTAAATCCATCAACAAAGGGTACATGTGTGAAGCCCAAACTTGTCATTTCCGAAATGAAACTATTGTTTTCTTCACCAAGTAGATTACCGTGGTCATCTGTTAGTTTCAATGTTACATTAGGACGAACTTCAACATAAAGTCCACCATTTTGTCGTGAAAACTTAGCAAATTCAGCCATAAAGAAATGAAATAAACTTTGGTTTTCAAAATCTAATAACGGGCCACGATCTATGGAAAAAATATAACCCAGTTTGACAGTTTCACGCATCACTAGTGCAGCTGCAACAACTCTTTCGTTTTCTTTAACGCCCAGTAACCATATTGTATAGCCTCTTTTTTTCAAAAGATGTGCTTGCTCGATAGATTGCAAAAACGATCCCGCTTCACTTTGCTTTTCAAAATTTGCGTAGTCTGATTCAGATAATTCTGTAAATTGATATGACATTATTTTAACCTCTGCCTTCTACTATACATGAGAACACAAAAAAAGTGGATAATGACTATCCACTTTTAAACATTCATTAATGCGCGTCAATAACAATCCAACCGTTATAGTAACCAACACCTGCTTCAGTGAAGTTAGAGTTGACAATAAATTCAGTATGACCACCATTAACCATACCTGTTTCGTAGTACCAAGCATTAATAACTGTTGCGCCAGCGGCAAAACCATTTGCAACAACTTCAGGTGTGTTTGAAGATTCGTGAGTACCGAACCAGTTTGAAGAAGTAGCAATTGCTTTTGCACGTGCGTTAGCTTGTGCTGTCAAAGCAGCTGATATACGAACAGGCTTCAAACCAAGCAAGGCACGCTTAGCATTCCATGCATTAATCGTTGCATCAGACGTTGTAACAGTTGATGTGTTGCTTGTTGTATTTGAACTAGTGTTTGTAGTAGAAGCACTATTTGATGAAGATTGGTTAGTCGTTGATGACGTTGATGTACTAGTTGAAGAAGATGTCGTTGACAACTTCAATGTTTGACCAACATAAATCAAGTTAACATTTGAAATACCATTAGCAGAAGCCAATGTAGCAACCGATGTACCATTAGCTGCAGCAATAGAGTTCAAAGTATCACCAGACTTAACTGTGTATGTACCACTAGTTGTTGATGTTGAAGATGTTGTTGTACTTGATGATGTCGTTGTTGATGTTGAGGCTGATGAGCCACTAGTTTGCAATGTTTGACCTACAAAGATCAAGTTAACATTTGAAATGTTGTTGGCACTTGCCAAGGCAGCAACTGTTGTGCCATTAGCTGAAGCAATTTTATTAAGTGTGTCACCAGCTTTAACAGTGATTGTGTTAGCAGAAACTTGTGCAGCACCTGCAATAGCAAACGCACCAGCGGCTGCAACAACTGACTTTGTAATAGTAGATTTTTTCATATTCTTGAACTCCTGAAAGAGATTTTCATAATTAGTATTTGTTATTTGTTTGGTCTTCTCGACAAGTATTAGTGTATCAAATGGCTATGTCGTGGATATTGGGGATATTTTTCACTTTGTTGTCAATAATTCTGTTTAATCACATTTGTTTCAAAACAAATGTTTTAATTTCATTTATATGTCAAAACAGTTTCTTTTTTGTGTCAAATAACCGAACCAGCAATGCTTGGATACCAATTCTTAGATAATGTCTGGATTCGAACTTGATTTGTTTGTCGATGTACTGCAATAAAGTGACTGCCGCCAACGTATATGCCTACTTCATAAGGCTTGGTTTGAGTCCCCCAGAAAAGAATGTCACCGGGTGTTGCTTGTAATACCCCCAATAAATGATCCATTTGTTCAATGAGCTTTTCAGGTTCTGCAGACCAGCGAGTGCCATCATTGACTGGCATCTTAGCATGAATAAGTTGTTGTGAAACAAAACGACCGCTATCGCGGTCGTTATATGTTTGGCCAATTTTATTTAAGGCAAGTTGTAAATAATTGTTTTGCATATTAATGTGCGTTGATAACAATCCATCCATTATAATACCCAACACCAGCTTCAGTGAAATTAGGATTGATAATGAAAACTGTATGACCACCATTAACCATACCTGTTTCATAGTACCAAGCGTTAATAACTGAAGCACCAGCACCAAAACCATTAGCAACGACTTCAGGCGTACCTGAAGAAACATGTGTACCAAACCAGTTTGATGACGTTCCAATTGCTTGTGCACGACTTTGTGCTTGGGCTGTCAATGAAGATGAAATACGAATTGGGTTCAAGCCCATCTTGGCACGCATAGCGTTCCATGCGTTAATCGTTGCATCGGCAGTTGTTGATCCTGTGCTTGTAGATGTTGACGTACTTGTCTGAGTAGTTTGCGCAGTTGTTGTTTGTGTAGTAGTTGCTGTTGTTGTAGTTGAACCACCGTTATCTTTGTACGCATTGTATTCAGCCATCGTCATGTAGCCATCTTTATTAGTATCAGCAGCGGCAATATAAGTGATTGCTTCTGAAGATGCAGATGAACTTGTTGCAGCTGACGTTGTTGTCGTAGCTGCAGATGAAGTGGTTGAGCCACCATTAGCAACATAAGTATTATATTCACTCAAACTCATGAAACCATCGTTGTTAGTATCAGCAGCGGCAATATACTTCAAATTGCTTGTATCAACTGCTGCTTCAGAAGCAGTTGATGTCGCTTCTGAAGCAGCAACAGTTGCAACTGTTGCTGCAGATGAGGCAGCTGAGGCAGCTGATGTTGCTGTCTTTAGAGACAACTCTTGACCAGTTAAGATCAAGTTTTGGTTTGAAACACCATTTAATGATGTCAAAGTTGAAACACTCACGCCTGTCTTTTCGGCGATTTTTGATAGTGTGTCACCACTTTGCACAGTATATGAAGCACCATCAGAAGACAAACCAGATACTGATTGCGTTGATGCACTAACTTCCAGTGAAGCACCTGTTAAAATGAGGTTTTGATTGTCAATGTTATTATTCTTAGCTAATTCAGCAACTGTTGTATTATTTGCAGCTGCAATCGCTGACAATGTGTCACCGGCTTTGACTTCAACTGTGTTAGCAGACGCGGCCGCATGACCACCGACAACAGCAGCTGCACCAGCAGCTGTTGCTAACAAAGTCTTCTTGATATTATTGCTCATATGTATTAACTCCTGGATAGATTCAATTCAAACATTAAGTTTTTGATGTGTTATTAAGTAATTCTTAAGAACAATATCCAGTATACCCACTGGGTGTAACGCAAACATTGTATCGTTTTCTCAATCAGATAACAATGTTACAGTATCGTTACACAGCACGAATAACGTTGCTGTTATAAGGTTTTTAAGAGATTATTTTTTTAATTTCTCAGCAAATATTGTCAAAAAAGACGACTAAATCATTTTTGTAATGATTTAAATCGTCTTTTTTGAAATTTAAACTTCTTAAAATTCTTAATATTTTCTTTAGAATTCGAGCAATAAACTACCATACGTAAATCCTGCACCGAAACCTGTTAGCAACACACGTTTGCCAGTTAAATCAACTGTTTGATTTAATTCGTCAAATCCGATGGCAATTCCAGCTGAAGAGGTGTTACCATTCCGGATGACGTTGGTTGAAAATTTAGCCATTGGTTCATTCAAAGCTTCTGCAATGTATTCAATTAGGCGTAGATTAGCTTGATGTGGAATGTAATAGTCGATATCTTTAGGCAGTAGTTGTTTATCACCTAGAAAATCTTTAATATGTTGCGGAATTAGCGTTGTCACTTCATTAAATACTTCACGGCCTTCTTGTGCAAAAGCATCCGTTTTTGGATAGTTTTCCACAGAAAGTGAGGTCAGTGGTGCTATTCTACCGGAATGTACAACATTTTCATTACCAATAGTGTGCATTTCTTCCTTTGATAAGACACCATTTCCTTGGGTCGCAGTCATCACAACTGCCCCAGCACCATCACCAAAAAATACTGTACTCGTCCGATCCTTGAAATCCATCATCTTTGAGTTGACTTCAGCAGAAATAACTAAGGCATTTTTGTAGACGCCTGAACGCAAAAATTTATCAGCCGTGCTCACACCAAAAACGAATCCAGAACAAGCTGTTGAAATATCATAAGCCCATGCATTGGTTGCTTTCAAATTGCGTTGTACTAAGGCCGCAGTTGATGGTGCCAACCCATCGGGCGTGAACGTTGTCACAATAATCAGGTCAATATCTTCGACTGTTAAGTTAGTTTGCGCTAAAGCTAGCCGTGCAGCTTGAGTCGCTAAATCACTTGTATTTTCGCCTTGCAATGACATGTGACGTGTTTTAATACCAGTGTGTGCTTGAATCCACTCATCATTGGTATCCATGATTTTGGCTAAATCATCATTTGTCACAATGTCACTCGGCACATAATGTGCACTGGCGAGTATTTTACTTCCAGACATGTCTTTTCACCTTCAATTCATCTCATATTATTGTAGCGGATTTTGAGAATTACGCAAATTGTTCGTTTTAATGCCAGAGCATCGTTAATATTCTCAACATCATTAATTAGCCAATTATCTGGATGGTAAGCGTTGACTCTATATAAGTTTGTTACCATATATACCACCTCATAATGGACGATTTTCAAAGTTTCGCCAAACCCCGTCATGATTTAGCTTGTAAATAATTTGGGCAATTGTTTCAGGTGACGTCGCCCCTTGATCTTCGATAAACCAGTAGCGTATCACGCCAAGCATAGCTGACACTTGATAATGGACCACAATTTTCAAATGTTTTTGTGTCACATCAAGCCCAGCACTGGCCAAATTGTCAATAATGGTGCTATATAGCCACGTCAATAATTGGTGTTCAAATGTCATATCACCATTTGATCCCAATAAGTTTGCCAAAAAACGTCGTTGTGTATATAAATAAGTCGTTAATTTACAGACATTTTCCGAAGATATCACGATATTAGCTGTATCATCAAAGACTTTGATGTCTAGTTCTACCTGTTGCAAATCTTGAAAAATTTGTCGTTCTTTTTGTTCAACTAAATCCATTTTATCTTTGAAATGACGGTAAAAAGTGCCACGATTAACACCAGCATATTCAGTAATATCACGAACTGTAATATCTTCTAGTTCTTTATTGACCATTAAATCAAGCAAACTATTTAATAGCATTTTTTTGGTTTGTGTCGTTTTATGTTGATAAGCCATTTTAAAACACTTTCTCACGTTATGTTGCATTTGCGACATATTGCCTATTTTTGACGATTGATAAACACCTAATTCAAGATTACGCTAAGTATATCAAAAAAGAACACAACGTTCAATTTTAGGAGGTTTTACATGTTTAAAAAGTATAAATTCTGGCTATTAGCAGCTATTGGTGGCATCGCTTTATCGTTCATCATGGTTTTGTCACAAATACCAACAGTCCATACAACGGTCAAAAATTTACCACTAGCCATTGTTAATGAAGATCCAACTAATCCCATCAGCGAAAAAATAGTTGATCAACTCAAAAACGTGACTAGTGTTGGTGATAAAAATCCCACGACTCTTAAATGGACAACCGTCAAGTCAACCGCTGCACTCAAACAAGATATGTCCAAACAAAAATTCTACGGCGCTATCATTATTAAACGTCATTTTGGAGAAAATATGGCGACACTAGCAACATCAAAGCCCACCAAGCCAATTGTCACAACAGTCATCAATCAAGCCAAAAACCCAACTGTTGGTACTGCGGTTACCAACTTGTTCAGTCACATGACAACAACTATCAGTGGCACGATTTCAAAAGACATCATCACACAGTTTGCCTTGCACCAACAACCAATTCCGATTGTAATTGCCAAAACAATTGTCCAACCACTAAACGTCACTAACCAAATTGTTCATCCAACTGAAAGTAAAGTTAATGCAACAGCGATTTATTTTCAGCCCCTTTGGCTCAGCAGTGTTATTATCAGCCTAATGCTTTTCTACGCTGCTAAAGATGGTCAACTTCGTGGTCAAAATAAATACCGTCTTGCTACCATGCAACTCATTACTGCTGCTAGTTTAGCGATTTTTATTGGTGTTATGACGCCGTTGTATACAACATGGCTACTCGACTATCACTTCCAAAATTTTTGGACCATTACGCTGTTTGCGACGATTGCTGAATTTTCATTCATCATGATAATTCTAGGAATATTGAGTTGGACGGGCTTTATTGGTTTACCACTTTTCGTTTTATTGATGTTCTTTGCGCTACCAATTCTACAATTAGCCCCAGAAATGCTATCTCACTTTTACCGCAACAGCATTTATCCTTGGCTGCCAATGCGATTCTTAATTGACGGTATACGCGGCATTATTTACTATCATGATGGTATTTGGCACACACCTACATTTAATTTGTTATGGGTAATGGTGATTGGTATGTTCTTATTAATTGCTAAAGTGTTCTTATCGCAGACTCGAAATATCATCGCAAAATAAAAAAATCCATGATTATCTCGTATAATCATGGATTTTGTTTATTATTTCGCTGAGCGCAAAGACGTCAAACGTTCTTGTGTGGCGGCAAGCTTAGCTTGCCAATCAGCCAATTTTTCTCTTTCAGCAGCAACAACTGCTTCTGGGGCAGCATTAACGAATTTTTCGTTAGATAGTTTGCCTTGAGCACGTTTCACCTCACCAGAGAATTTCTTAGTTTCTCCTTCAAGACGTGCGATTTCATCATCAATATCAATCAATTCAGCAAGTGGCACATATATTTCTGCACCAGTAATCACTTGTGACATTGCCAAATCTGGTGCTTGTACATCAGCGGCAATCGTCAATGACTTGGGATGTGCGAAACGGTTAATATAATCCACATTATCATTAAATATACGAATCAAATTGTCATCGTTTGTCTTAATCAACAAGTCGATTGCTGTTGACATTGGTGCGTTGGCTTCTGAACGAATATTACGCACTGCAACAATCAAATCTTGCAACGACTTAAACGCTGTTTCTGCTGCGTCGTTAGTCAATTCGTCATGTACAACAGGATATCGTGTGATAGCAAAATCAGCATTCTTTTCCGCCTGATCTGGCATTTCTTGCCAAATCGCTTCTGTTACGAATGGCATAATTGGCTGCAACAAACGTAACGTCTGATCCAAAACATAAGCTAATGTTTGTTGAACAGGTGCTTTGTCACCGTCACCGTTCAATGTTTCTTTGGTCATTTCGATGTACCAGTCGGCAAAATCGTTCCAAATGAAGTTATATAGTGAACGACCAGCTTCACCAAATTCAAATTTATCAAAATTACGTGTCACATCAGCAACTGTTGTGTTCAAGCGTGCCAAAATCCATTGATCGGCTAGTGTTAATTTATCCAAATCAGGCAATTGTGATGGCGTATCTTCTGCCAGATTCATGATAACGTATCGTGAAGCATTCCAAATCTTATTGATAAAGTTCCAAGCTGCATCCATCTTATCGTATGTGAAACGTACATCTTGTCCCGGAGTTGAACCTGTTGCCAAGAACCAACGCAATGCGTCAGCAC
This sequence comes from Leuconostoc falkenbergense, assembly GCF_014634805.1. GTDB lineage: Bacteria > Bacillota > Bacilli > Lactobacillales > Lactobacillaceae > Leuconostoc > Leuconostoc falkenbergense. The sequence goes on along the minus strand of NZ_BMBS01000023.1, from coordinate 10,836 downwards.
CGTACTTTTCAATAACGTCCATTGGGTCAACACCATTGCCCAATGACTTTGACATTTTGCGACCTTCACCATCACGAATAAGACCGTGAATTAAGACATTTTTAAATGGTCGCTGACCAGTAAATTCCTTGCCTTGGAACATCATTCGTGCAACCCAGAAGAAGATAATATCATAACCAGTTACTAATGTATTGGTTGGATAATAGCGGGCAAAATCGCCATCCATTTTTTCCGGCCAACCCATTGTTGAAAATGGCCAAAGTGCACTTGAGAACCAAGTATCAAGCACATCAGGATCACGTTCCCAACCATCCCCTTCAGGCGCCTCTGTCCCAACATAAATTTCTTCGTTATCCGTGCCTTTGTTCTTATACCACGCAGGAATTTGATGTCCCCACCACAATTGACGTGAAATAACCCAATCACGAATATTTTCCATCCAATGCGTGAATGTGTCTTCAAAACGTGCTGGCACAAATTCAACTTTCTCATCTTCATGTTGCTGCATGTCTAGAATCTGCTTTGCCAATGGTGCCATTTTGACAAACCATTGCGTAGACAAACGCGACTCAACTGGCACACCGGTCCGTTCTGAATGACCAACTGAGTGAACAATTGGGTCAACTTTGAGCATGTAATCACCCGCTTCAAGATCTGCTACGATTGCTTTGCGCGCTTCAAATCGTTCCATGCCGTTATATTTGCCAGCATGCTCATTCAAATGGCCATCTTCAGTCATTGTGTTAATGCGTTCCAAATCATGGCGATTGCCGACTTGGAAGTCATTAGGATCATGAGCTGGTGTGATTTTTACCATACCAGTCCCGAAATCTTTTTCAACATATTCATCAGCGATAATTGGAATTTCACGACCAACGAGTGGTACCATGACTGTTTTCCCAATTAAATCTTTGTAACGTTCATCACTCGGATGTACGGCCACAGCAACATCACCAAACATTGTTTCTGGACGAGTCGTTGCAATTTCAATGTAATTCTTACCATTAAAAGTCGTACCATCGGTGAATGGATATTTCACATGATAGAAAGCACCCTCATCATCTTGATAAATCACCTCAATGTCAGACAACGCCGTACGTGCTTGTGGGTCCCAGTTAATGATGTACTCACCACGATAGATCAAACCTTTGTTGTACAAATCAATAAAGACTTTATTAACGGCCTTGTTCAAACCTTCATCTAATGTGAAACGTTCACGATCAAAGTCCAATGAAAGTCCCATTTTACCCCATTGTTGTTTGATAGTGGTGGCGTATTCATTTTTCCAATCCCAAACTTGTGCCACGAACTTCTCACGACCCAAATCATAACGAGAAATACCTTCACCGCGCAACCGTTGCTCAACCTTGGCTTGTGTTGCAATGCCTGCGTGATCCATACCGGGCAACCACAAAGTGTCAAATCCTTGCATGCGCTTTTGACGAATAATCATATCTTGCAGCGTCGTATCCCAAGCATGTCCTAAATGCAACTTACCTGTGACATTTGGTGGTGGAATGACAATTGAATAAGGTTCTGGTTCATTCCCCTGAATTTCTTGATTCGATTCTGGTGCAAAAAGCTTTTTGCTTTGCCAGTTATCGTACCGACCTTCTTCAACAGCAGTGGGATTATATTTTGTTGACATATCAATATCGCGCATTGTTATTTCTCCTTTGTATATTCAGTAAATTAGCTACTTATTCAGTAAATTAGCTACTTTGTCAACTCATTTTAAAGCGTTACCACAAAAAAAACGCCAACATCCTAATATAGGACGCTGACGCGTGGTACCACCTAAATTGTCGTTACGAAACGACCACTTAATTTATTTTAATGTGATGAGTTAATCCTTAGCAACCTTGGGCATTAACGTGGTTGATTTACACCATACATCAACTCTCTAAACACGCGCTTGCTTATTCCTCTAAGATAATTTTAATATTACCTTAAAATAATGCTATCGTCAAGTCACATTTAGTAAGCCTAATGCAAATTATTTTTGAGATTATTGACCCGTAAGAATGACGATAGCACTATCAGCAGCAGTAATCGCCAATTTGATAGTTAATACTTTAGCAAAAAATCCATATTTATCTGTACTACAATCCTTAATAGTCACCCAAAATGCTATACTAATTGTAATATTATCCATCAACTTCAAAGGAAGTCAATTTGATGCCTGTCATTTTAAAAAGAATTATTACTGATAAAACATTTTTAATCACCTTAATCCTTGCAATCTTCTCAATGACGTTTGGTGTTGTCAAACTATCAGACATTGATACCAATACCATTACGTCACTAGCAGCATTAATCCTACTTATTACAATTTATCAAGCGCTCAATATACTCAAATTCGTCGCAAATTACATTATTGCAAAATGTAGCACGATCCGCTCTGTCATTTTAGTGCTTTTACTTTGCTCTTTTTTTGGCTCGATGTTTTTTACAAACGACGTTGCGATTTTGACCCTTGTCCCCATTGTTTTTAATATTGCTCAAAAAATTAATGTACCAAAAATATTAACAATCAGTTTATTAACCATTTATGCTAATCTTGGCAGCGCTTTAACACCTTTCGGGAACCCACAAAACATTTATTTGGTGTCTCATTACCATCTCGGAATTGGTCAATTTATGATGATGTCGTTACCTTTTGGTTTGGTGGCGTTATTATCCATGTTTGTTGTGTTATTAGTCATCAAAAATCAACCCATTGATGATGTCACTTTACCATCAATTGAAATTAACCAACACAAAACTTGGCTATTGTTAGGCGCCACGTTAATCGTTCTTTTAGGGATTTTGTCAGTCATACCTGTTTATATGGCACTAATCGTTAGTGTTGTCGCAGCAGTTTGTTTGCAAAAGTCAGTTTTCAAATATGCTGATTACGGGATTATTTTAACTTTCGTTAATTTTTTCATTATTGTCGGCGCAATCAGTCGTATCAAATACGTGCAGACTTTGTTGTATCAACATACCACATCAAGCTTAGAAACGTTTTTCTCCGGTATGATAACTAGCCAATTCATCAGTAATGTGCCCGCTGCTATTCTAATCTCAAAATTCACCCAACATAGTTATGGCCTATATTTAGGTGTCACTGTCGGTGGACTAGGTACGCTCATTGCCTCACTGGCTAACCTTCTAGCTCTGCGCCAATATGCTGCTTTGTCACATCATCACAGTACATTTAGTTTCTTCAAAACTTTCTCGCTTTTAAACATTGGTTTGCTATTGTTTTTCATAATTGTGGGCTTTATTTTGTTATCAGTTTAGGCGGTGAAAAACAGCGCTTCGATTATTCAGGAGCCAACATAAAGCTCTGTCATTATGGTTTAATGTAGCCGTAGCCTTCATTTTGCTTGATTGCCAATTCCACAACGCCTGAAGGAACAATCACGATATTATCTTGTAATTCGGTAGATGAAATATGCCTTTGATCAAGTGAATTTTTGCATACCGAAATAACAACAGAAGAACTAATCAACGTGTTCAACTGCAAGTCAGATTGCTTAACAACTTGTTCAACTGCGCCACCATTGACCAAAAGTTCGATCGTACCCACAATATCATTGTTTTCGTACCATTCAACTAAATGCTTCAAATTTGAAAGGACAGTTTGCCACTTTTCTGACTCATCGATATGTACAATAACATTCATTGTATTTCACCTCGCTCATATATATTTCAATATGTCCTTATTATAGTACAACAATTAAACACCAGCGCGATGGTCTTATAGTTCCTTAATATTGTTAAACAATGGTTTCATGATGAGAGGCGCCACAATTGTCGTAATCATCACTGTCACAATCATTTCACTTGAGAGATTTTGACTGACAATACCAGAGCTAATGCCAATCTGTATAATGACTAGTGCCATTTCTCCTCGTGATACCATTCCTGCACCAATGGCAGTGGCCACAGAAGATGATAATCCTGATAGTTTTGCACCCAAAAAAGAGCCAATCAATTTGGTCAAAATAGCTAAAATGCTAAAAATAATTATCGCTACAATCTTGTCAGATGTGCTGGGCAAAGTTAGCGTAAGGCCAATCGAGCCAAAGAAAATAGGATAGAAAAACCATTTTCCTACCATTGAAGTGCCTTTTCCCAAATAGTCAGCTAATGTATATTTTTTAATGAATAGCCCTGCGGTAAAAGCCACTAGTGGCACCAAGCCGCCCAATCCCAGTTGACCACCCAAGACAACAGAGAATACTGTCATGGCAATTAAAGCAATCACATCATCAAGAATCGCTGCTGACAAAATAATAGCGCCTAGAGACGTGGCTAATTTTCTTTGTTCAGCCAAAACAGCTAATGTGATTGAAATTGATGTTGCTGCAAAAACAACACCAGCAAACAAAGCAACCCGTAAATCATACCCTAACAAAATAAATGCCAGCGGCATCACTAGCACAGGTACCAAAACACCAAATACGGCAATAGCAGAAGATGCTTTAATATGTTGCTTCATGACTTTCAAATCTGATGATAAGCCAGAATGAAACATTAGCATTGCAATACCTATTTCTGCCAAGAGGTGTATGAGTGCCGTTGACTGCACCCAATTTAACACACTGGTTCCCAAAATAACACCAGCAAATAGCTGCCCAACAACTTCTGAAAATCCTAATTTAACAGCTAATTTTCCTAATAAAATAGTGATAATAATCAGTACAATAATCAATAAAAATGACACGTGTTTCTCCTTTTTGCAATCAAAAAAACTTCAAAAAAAGTTAGTTCCCCGACTAACCAATCTTGAAGTTTTCACCCAACCGATTGCGATTTATTTTCTCCATCATAACACGGTCAATCCATATTTAGCAACCAAACCTTGGCTAATACATTGTGATCTTTTTCCTGTTTAGCAGCCATGATATCACCACTAAGATAACGACAATGGCTAAAGCCAAAGTCGCTATCTCAAATAGGAAAGTATATGATTGCTTTTCTATAATAATACCGCCAATTAATGGCCCAATTGCACGACCCGCCGACGACCATGAGTTAACTAACCCTTGATAAAGGCCTTTAGTGCCTAATGGTGCCAAATTATTAACTAAGGCCGGAATCGTTGGAATAGCAGTTGCTTCACCGATAGTTAACAAAATCATTGCGACAACAAAATAACCGTAATCATGGGCAAAAACAAGTGTCACAAATGATATTGTCACAAAAATCAACCCAAATATAATTTGTACAATATAGTTTTCGTAGTAGCGTGACAACCAAATAATAATCACCTGCATGACCATAATCAAGAAAGCATTTAGTGTCCACAATAACGAATATCGACTAAGCGGAATGCCTAAATCTGTCATGTATACTGAAAGATTAGAATCCCATTGCTGATACATTGTCCAGATGATCATCAGTGAAATAAAAAGCGTAAATAAAACAATCAAATTTGGCTTTGGCACGACAGCTTTGCCTTTATTTTTTTCGTCAGAATTTAATGGTTTCGTAGCGTTTGCACCAGACGAAGAATATTTTGTCCAAGCAATCAATAAAAAAATCAAATAGAGGAAAATAGCAATCATAAATAGATAAGTTATGCCAGCATCATAAACAAATCCGACCAAAGATGTTCCTATCACAACACCCATGTTCTGAACAAAATAAAGTATTGTAAAGACACGCTGACTATCTTTGCTATCAACATTAGTTCCCATTGCATAAACCAGTGTCGAATTCCAGCCAGCACTTAAGCCGTTCAAAAATAATAAAATACCAAAGACTGGCCACCCATGAAAAAAAACTAGCAAAATAAAGCTCAAAAGCGCGCCAAGAATGCCATAACGTATCAGTCGCGCCGGATTAAGACGGTCAAACAATGCACCACCAACATAACTCCCAATCACACTGGCCAATGAATTGAAAAACAAAACAATTCCAATCATTGTTAATGATATCCCCAAATCGTTATGCAAATACACACTGGTTAATGGCCAAATAAAACTCATACCGACACTACTCAAAAAAGCACCTGCTGCCAGCCAAATTAATCCAATTTTTTTCATATCACCCTCCTATTTTTGACAACGATAAATGATAAAAAATGCCAATAAAAAACGGCTTAGACGCCGATTTTTGCGAAATACTCTGTGATTATCGTTTAATTTAAGTACGATTGGCTCATTGTTGCTTTACCAATCATCTTATCTCTCATTATTTCATATTGTTTGTCATAGCTGTGACCACTTTACTAATTTTTAAATAATCATTACGTTTGGTAAGATATCAGATTAAATAAGTTGGCGGTAAAACAACTAAAATATTTGTTTTTGAACGGATTTATTGTGGCAGAAAAAAATTTTCGTTGATGACTTCTATTTCCTCGATAATAAATAGCAATAATTACTGAAAATCATGCACTCGTTGAGTGCGTACATACTTAACAAGACAAATAACACCCCTTTCAACATACGGCAATATCATCTGACCAGACTTAGAAAAGCTTTGCAATCTTATTTTTATCCAGCGTTGATTGGTTGCAATCATGAGACATCCAAAATAATTTCGAGACTTTTCTGAACAAAGTATTGTACCCACATCGTGTCTTCGGTATCGCCAAAATCCTTATAAAATTCCAAAGCTAAATTTTTGAGTTCTTCAGACTTTTGCAAGGCGACATCATCACTATATGGCAAATCATCGGGATAAATATTATCCACCGATACGACTTCATTCGTGTCATGTGTGATTGAACAGCCAATATTTTCTGGTTCAATTAAATAGAATTCTATTTTTTTCGGTAATTCGGCCAAAAAATTTTTAGGGTGTTTCAAATCCGTATTGATAAAACCAACCACCAAGAATTGTTTGTAACTCTCTTTCATAAATCTCTCCTAATTCGTTATTTGTCACCACTTGATTGTCTTTTATAAATAATAAAATAATTCAATAATGATGCAGTGATAACAATGCTCGCTAAAATGTTGAACCATAAAGCATTTATAATCCAAGACAATAGCATACTACTCAGTAAACTAATATTCATCACATATTCTGCTGTTTTTAGTGTCATGATTGGCCCCTCTGTTCAAAAACTACTCTTATTGTGATGATACATGATTAATGGTCGCTAATCAAAGAAAGAACCTTTAGAGAGTTAAACCTTTAAATTTTTAATTTTAACTAGCTTATTCAACCGTCTGACTTGCCTAAGATAGCTCAACCATAGCACAACGTAAACAACAAAATAAATAACAACGCATTCAATGACTGGAAACATAACAAAATGAAGTAGAAAACTGTTTGGTCCAAGCTCGTTAAAATAAATACTCCACACTAGATTAACTGGCTGTCCTAATGGGTACAGTGACAGTATTGCTAAAATTGAAAAGACCGCAACATTCATGAAGTAACTACCGAAAACGTGATAGATTTTACGGTTTTCAAAATTCTGGAATAGTTCGTATGCAGAGAAAACAGCACTGCCAAATGCACAGTATATAAGGATATCTATCGTTTCATTGTAGATTGGGTTTTCAAGCTGCACCGAAAACGGTTGTAACAAGTTAAAGCTGCCTCGACCAAATAATAAATAAATCAGGGTACTTAGTGTCGTGCCAATACCGACACTAACCATTGTTACGATAAAATATTTTTTAATTTTGTTCATATCCCAAAATACTCCTTTATGTTTTGTAAATACCCTCTACTCGAATAAGTGACCTCGCCTGATCTTAAATAGATTTTCAACTTGCCACCAAATGTCAGTTCAAATGAAACTATCTTATCAGCATTAACTATTTCTGAATGAGAAATTCTCAAAAAATTATTTGGTAATTTCACAGTTAATTCTTTAAGTGTTTCAGATAACCAAAAAGCCTGTTTATCTTCTCGTATTGCACAAACTTTTTTATCAACTGAAAAGATTTTTAATATTTGTGTATGGTAGATTGTAAAATTAAACCGAACACTTGAATAAAAAGTCAATAACATCAATAAGTCTTTTATACCAACGGTTATAGCCATTTTAAATATCAATAAAACTTCAATATTGCGTCAATAAATTGTCAATCTACATACTTAATATCCAAAAATCTCTTAGTCGATTTGCCGTGTTCATCATCCAAACTTGAAATGGTCACACTTTTTGAGCTCTTAACACCCAAATTTTCCATACGACTGTAAAATGTATTGCGGTTTATTGTTTCTTGCATCCCCATTTCTTCAATATCACGACTAAATTGCTGATACATATACTTGGCTGTTGGTCGTCTGTCCTTCTCTTCTTCCGTATGCTCATCTAGCCACTGTGAGACAATATCAGCGCTCTTTAACCAGTCTGCCGTGGCTTTCTGAACGTTTTCGGGGATGTTTAATGTTCTAGCTCGCTCTGCGTCCATAAACATTTTAATAACCTTACGTGTAAAGGCTGGTCGTTCATCCAGTAGCTCACTTTCATCAAATAAATCACTCTTACCGTCTGCGTTGGTAAAGCCTTTACCTTGCGTTGTTAGTACCAATGGTCTACGATCTAACCCACTATCTCGTCTGATGTTAGGTAAATCATTAGCTGAAAAGAACAATGTCGCATAATTGACTATACTAAACGCTTGTACCCCTTTAGATTCCACCTCAAACTTTTCTTTGCCACTCACGGCTAGTTTTAGATTTTCTGTGTTTGGCATGTAGTTAGCTGGTATATCACTACCAATGTTGGCATATTTTCCCACTAACCCAACCGTTTTAAACTTGTCTCCAAAGGCTTGTAAACTCAATTCACTGACATTACCGCTATATAGTTTCTGACCAATGTAAGTCAAAGCTGTACCTTTACCGTTACCACCTTTACCATACAAAATGACAAAGTTTTGAAAAGGCAAGTAATTACGTTTAAAACCATAGCCAATAAACTTATATAACAGTTCTGCGTTTTCATCCCCTAACAGTCGTGTAAAAAACTCATCTGTCTTTGGTGTTGGTAAATCTTTATCACTCACGGGATAATCTAACCCGCCTAAAGCATGATACTGTGGTGCGTTTGGCTTAATTTCCAACGTTCTCATATCCAATGTGCCATTAGTAAAACTAACCATATATGGCTTATCGGTAAAATCAATATAATCAGCAACATCTTTAACGGTGATCACTCGGATTAAGTCCACAATATTTTTGACTTGCTTAGCACTCGTTAGCTTTTTGTTCTGTTTTAACAGTGTCGCTACTCTCGAACTTAACGCATTATCTGCCTGCTTTACATTCTTGTAACGTTTCCAATACTGACCGTTAAACAAATACCCTGCTAGATTGTTATTATCAGTGTAAAAATGCGTCTCTTTGGCAACAAACTCCGCTAATCTTTCAACATTAACAGTAGTCTTGCTGATTTCGCCTGTCTCGTTATATTGCACATCCAACCAGCTAGGGATGTGGCTGGACTTTTTGGGTAATGCTGTTGTATCAATCTCTGCCATAGTCATTCATCCTTGCTCGTTTTTTCTCCTCACGTCTTCTTGCACTCATGTATACGGTATTGAGTTCATGATCGGGTAATGGTTCGTTACTGCGTTCGTTAACTGTCTGCATAATGTCATATATATCTTGTGGTGTGACATCAATGGCGAACAGATAACCTGCTAAACTCATAGCTTGATTATTTCGTTCGCCTGTCACAAAGCCATTAATTGTCATTTTCCACCTGTCTGCAAGGCTATATTTTGCCTTGTAAGTATGACTAGGTCTATCAGTACCCAAACCATTTGCTAAGTCATATACCCACGTTGGTACGGGCTTAATTTTGTCAAAAGGTGTAATTTGTCGATATTGCCCGCCTGTCATTGTGGATGGTGCTGTCATCACTGCTGTATTGCTCAAAACGTCTACACCTTTAATCGCATTGATCACATGTTTTGGTTTATCTTGTCCACTGGGAATGAGATAGAACGCATGCAGTCCGCCTGTTGGTGTTTGTTCAATGTACGTATTTTGTATAGTGTCAGGGTTTACACCGTGACTTTTAAACCATGCCAAAATACTAGCCACACCATTCTGCTCATGTTTGTCAATATCAACGACAACTAAATTACTCTTTGATAGGTCTATCCCGACATTGCCCTTGTAATACTCTGGATATATATTTAACCAACTTTGCAAATCATCTCTATTGTTAAAACTGTTATTAAAGCCACCCTTAACAGCATTAAATTTTTGATTAGGTAACGCCATAAATACATAAGCACCTGACTGTTGATATTGCCTGACATGTTCCCACCTATTCATGGTCACACCCTGCCTTTGAGTGTCTGCAACCGTGTCTCAATCTCATCAAGGTTAGTGCCAACTCTTAATAACATGCTCATGAGTTTCTGTGGCTCTTTCTGGTATCTCGCTAGGTCTATAAGGCTCTTAGCACTCATCACACTTTCTAAAGCGTGATTAACCGCTACTCGTTGTGATTGCGTCATACCTCGTCCCACTCCTTGCCTGTTATTTCGTGATACTGGGCTTCAATATTAACAATTTGCATATCAACCATTGTCACTATTTTGGTGTTGCTGTCCATCTCCTCGTCTAATTCACAACGCAAACGTTTCAAAAAGATAAGTTGAGTTTTAAGATAGTCGGTAGCTGTATATTTTCTTGGCTTAGTTGCTGTGACTGCATTAGCATTAAACCCGTGAATACTTAATTCTGTCATGTTTATTCCCTCGTAAATCTTTCTTCATGGATCATCAAAGCGTCTAAGGTTGCTTGTTGGCTTTGAATGCTCTTCTTGATTGTGTTGACCGTTTCCCAAAACTCTTGCGCTGTGATGATGAAATACACCCCATTCGGTCTGCTCTTACTACTGCCAACTAAATAGCCTGC
>NZ_BMBS01000022.1 GCF_014634805.1 Leuconostoc falkenbergense | reverse complement strand
TCACTAATCGTTTGAATAAGTGTTGTCTTGCTCACGTCTTGCATGCGCTTCACATTGTAAGCATGGTATCGTTTCAATTTTTCCAATGCTTCACGTTCAATATAAGCCCTTGCTGATTTCTCGGTTATGTTTTCCCATGATATGCCATTGTATTTGTAGTATCTAATGCTCCCATTGAAAGGTACACCAATGACGGGGCTGTCTTTGATGATTGCTTCACTCAATTTCAAAGTGTCAATGCCTTTCACATCCCCGTTATCATCGGTATTTAACCATTCTGGGGTTGTTTGCCTTGTTGGTAATGCTGTTGTGTCAATCTCTGCCATAGTCATTCATCCTTGCTCGTTTTTTCTCCTCACGTCTGCTGGCACTCATATATACGGTATTTAGTTCATGGTCTGGTAATGGTTCGGCACTTCGTTCATTGACCGTCTGCATAATGTCATAAATATCTTGTGGTGTAACATCAACGGCAAACAGATAACCTGCTAAACTCATAGCTTGATTATTTCGTTCGCCTGTCACAAAGCCATTAATTGTCATTTTCCACCTGTCTGCAAGGCTATATTTTGCCTTGTAAGTATGACTAGGTCTATCAGTACCCAAACCATTTGCTAAGTCATATACCCACGTTGGTACGGGCTTAATTTTGTCAAAAGGTGTAATTTGTCGATATTGCCCGCCTGTCATTGTGGATGGTGCTGTCATCACTGCTGTATTGCTCAAAACGTCTACACCCTTAATAGCGTTTATAATGTGTTTTGGTTTATCTTGTCCGCTGGGGATGAGATAGAAAGCATGTAGTCCGCCTGTGGGTGTTTGTTCAATGTACGTATCTTGCAATGTATCAGGTGCAATATGATGTGTTTTAAACCACGATAAGATACTAGCCATGCCATTCTGCTCATGCTTATCAATATCAACGACAACTAAATTGCTCTTTGATAGGTCTATCCCAACGTTTCCAAAACGATAAGCTGGATATTGGTTTATCCACTGCCTTAATTCATCCCCGTTAGAAAAGCTATTATTAAACCCACCCTCAACCGCATTGTACTTTTGATTAGGTAACGCCATAAATACATAAGCACCTGCTTGTTGATATTGTCGTATATATTGGTATTTATCCATGTTCACACCCTGCCTTTGAGTGTCTGCAACCGTGTCTCAATCTCATCAAGGTTAGTCCCAACTCTAAGCAACATGCTAATGAGTTTCTGTGGCTCTTTCTGGTATCTCGCTAGGTCTACAAGGCTCTTAGCACTCATCACACTTTCTAAAGCGTGATTAACCGCTACTCGTTGTGATTGTGTCATACACTTAACTCCTCGATTGCCATTTCAAGGTTAGGTATTTGCATGTCTACCATTGCGCCTGCTTTGGTTTCGCTATCCAACTCATTGCTTAACCGTTTCAAAAAGATGAGTTGGTTTTTAAGATAGTTTGTTGCTGGATATTGCCGTGGTTCGATTGCGTCCACAACGTTGGTATAAAAGCCGTGCATATTGCTAGTTGTCATGTTTATTACCTCGTAAATCGTTCCTCATGGTTCATCAATGCGTCTAATGTGACTTGTTGGCTTTGAATGCTTTTATTGATTGTGTTGACCGTCTCCCAAAACTCTTGCGCTGTGATGATGAAATACACCCCATTAGGTCGGCTCTTACTGCTACCAACTAAATAGCCTGCATTTCGCAACCTCGCCACAATTTCACTTACTTTGTGCTTGTTAATGTTCAATGCCCTAGATAGCTTTAACAGCGTGACTGCGTTGTCCCTGCCGTCTGGTAAAGCACTTAGAAATTGACGTTCAATGTCTGATAACTGTGTCACATCTTTCATTGCTCCACCTCAATTTTTTCAACCTCGTTGACAATATCAATCGCAAACCCTGCCATAATGTTAACTACATCTGTGATATATTCTGTATCTAGTTGTTCACTTTTAATTGCTGTGTTTAAAGTGTGTGCGAATGCCTGCACATTTCGTGCTTTTGCTGTTAATGTTTGTAAATCTAAATTCCAAACTGTAAGTATTTTTCCTGATTCCATGTTAAAATGTGTATAGCAAAAGCCATGTTTAGGGCGTTTGTGGTCGGTTATCACTGTTTCCTTGTCGGGGGATGTGATAGCTTTTTTTATGCCCTTTTTCATGCTCTGCATTCCTTTCTAGTTTTCTACTTGAAACAAATCACGTTCAATCACTAACACGTCATAAATGACTATCTTGTCATGTTTATAACCTGTTATCAGTCCACGCTTTTTCCAGCTCTTGACTGTGCCTAAACTGACATCAAAATGCTTGGCAACATTCTCGGCTCGTTTCCAAACATGGTGCTGTTGGTCTAATGTATCTTTCACATCTCCTATACCTTGCAACATTTGAAAGTTCATCTCTGCTAATTCTTCCATCAACTCGTCATTACTTACTGCCATTTCATCCCCTAATAATCAATCGTGTGGTCGCCTTATCTAACAACTCGTAGGCTTGCATAATTTCAAATTGCGCCTGTTCGTTATTGGCTAACCTGTCACTATTTGCAATGTCAATCAATGGTTTGTACATGCGTTCTAGTGTTTTCACATACAAATTGTTCATTCCTTGCGTCCTCCATTGTGACTGTCGCCTACCACCACACCAGTGACAAAAGCGCCACCCACTAATACAATGAGCGTAATTACTTGACCTAACCAAATTGTGATACTCATTGTTCTTGCCCCTTTGTTAGTTGCTCTCTTACCTGTTGGCGTTGCTCATCCGTGAGTGTTTTGCGCTTTCGTGTCATGAATGACCCACTAAATTCATCACTTATCAAACCAGCTAATCTATCTTGCGTTTTTTCCTCAATTTCTCCCATAGCAGGCGTGTATTTTCTGATGTGTGGTGGGTAGGTGGTATCAATGTGCCACTTACCAACTTCAACGTCATAAATCACGATTGTTTCTTGTTCTGACCGTGGTATTTTCATTCTGCTGTTTCCTCATCCCCTGATTGTTCTTGGTTCTCTAATGCCCCTTGCGTGTTCTCGTTATCTTCCAAACGGTCGTAATATTTGAGTTGCATATCTTCCAAATCTTTCAACATGTTAATGACTGTTGGTGTTGTGATGTGGTCGCCTGCTTTCAAACTATCAACCAATGAGAGAGCTAAGGTTTCTTGGATATCTTCCAAAGCGCTGTTAGTGTCCTTGATTACCTGTGCTTCGTTAAATAATGCGTTTGATACTGTCATGACAATGTCTCCTATCTCGTTGCTTTTATAGTGGTTCACTCTTGCACTTATTTGTCCTTATTTACCTTTAATTGACCTGTATTGTCTGGTATGATATGTGTATATACTAATCAGTTACAAAGTATTTGTTTATTTAATAAACATACAATAAATAAACTATAACCAATGATTAGTTACTAAACAATACAGTTTATAATTTCTTAACTTAGTTTTATTTTTTACTAAGCTCTTAATAATTTCTTAAAGGTATCTACTATGTCTATCACTGCTAACCGTATAAAAGAATTACGCAAACAAAAAAAGCTCACTCAAAGTGAACTTGCTAAAAAAATTAATGCCTCTCGTATGGCGATTGCTAACTACGAGACTGACCGTAATAACCCCTCTTATGCCATGCTCTCACTGATTGCTGACGCCTTAAATACCACCGTAGAGTATTTACAAGGCAAGACAGATAGCCCGCTTAAAACGCCTGCTGTGGATGATAACGGGGATGAGCCACCACTAACCGAGGGACAAAAACAAGTCGCCTATTTCATTGACCCTAGCGCTACACCCGAAGAGATAGAACAAATTAAAAAACTTGTTGAGATTGCTAAACTATCAAAACGTCGTTTGTGATTGCGGGGCGACACATGTATGACAAATATTGAGTTATATATTGACTGTTTCCCTGAATACAAATTCTTTGGTATTGAGGTAGAACATAATAAGTATTTTGGTGAGGTTGTGAAAGATAGCAATGACACTAAGATATTTATAAACACGTTACAACCCGAGTGGCAACAACTACACACTATCGTACACGAAAGCGCACACGCTGACTTTGATGTGTTCGGGGATGACAAACGCCACTCTATGAAAACACTGTTGGCTGAAAAGCAGGCTGAATATGTCGCTAACCACTTTCAAATTAAAAAGGCACGAACTTATATTATCTAGTCCGTGCCTTTTGTTATGTATTTTATTAAACCGTGAGAGCTGTTTTAAGCGTTTAATGTTTGTCTGGTGTTTTGTAGTATTTTGTAGTAATTCTCCGCTCGTTGAAAAAGGTTGCATAAAGTACGCAAAAGGTTGCAACGCTAAATGTGACCTTTTTGTGACCTTGTAACCTTTTAATAGCGCCTTATATAGCCATTTATAGCAATGGTTAAACGATTATGAATGTAGGTATTTGTTGGTATTTTCATGCTAGTAAATGCTAGTATTTTTGTAACCTTGCATGCTGACATTTGCTAACATTTTTGTAACTTTATACGCTTGCCTTTTGCTTGCATGTTTGTAACATTGAATATTGTCAATTCATCCCCACATATAATAAAAAACCACGTTCTATATTTAACATAGGTCGTGGTTTTATTGTGCTTATTTTAACGCTGTGACAGCCGTTTTAAGCGTTTAATGTCTGTCTTTGTATAAATACACTCATCAATATATCAAACGCAAATTTACACGCTATCTAGTGAGTTTTGAGACAAATACACAAGCTCTATCTTAATCACTGATACGGGGATGAGATTGTATCCGTTATCAATCAAATTTATAACGAACTCATCTCGTGGTCGTTTTAAATGACCTCGGACTTTCTCGCTATCGTTTCAAACGATAACAAACATTCGCTATAACTCTCTGTGATAGCTATCGGGGGCTTGACAAGGTTAATCGAGCAACATTAAAGGGTTTTTAACTCAAAAATAGGGTGGGTTTAGGGGGTACTTTTCTAAACAAAGAATCCTAATATACCAGTACATCAACTCCCAAAAAACACCAGAAAAAAACTTTTGAAAATTGGCGTGTGATACAAGATGACGGTATGTGTGCGCTCTACAATCTAGTAACAAGGGGCGGGGGTGTTTTTTATTGTAAACAAAAAAGCACTACACTTGTAATGCTTCATGTCTCAACTTAATAAACTCATCCCCGTGTTGTGTCATCACATTCAATAACGTTTTAAAATCATTGCGCCATGTCCGTAAACTTGAGTGACTTTTACCTGCTTCACTCACAACCTCTTCCCACGTTATAAATTTATCACTATAATATCTTTTGATGACTGCGCTATGTTCTGGCTTGATGACTGACAAACAAAATGTAATGTCTGCAATGTCTTGCTTGTATCGTGGCTCAACCTCTGCCATTAGTTTCAATCTACCTGAAAAATAATCTCTTAACATCTTATCTGTTCTATCTGCCACGATTGCACCTCATTTTTATTTTTTGTCATACCCATAGCCCCACTGTCGCTTAGTATTCTATGAATATTATACTGTATATATACATTTTTGATTGTATATTTATGTACTATGTACCACATTTTAAATCATGCGCTAAAAAAGTACCATTTTAACAAATAAAAAACGGCTTAAATGCCGTTACACTGCTTACTTGCTTAGTTTGAAAAAGTACCATAAAAAGTACCATTTTGTGTGAAATGCTATGAAATACAGTGCAACGTTTTTCATAAGAAAAGGCGCTACATCAAGGTTTTTGAAACCTTATGCAACGCCATGAAATGCTAAGTGGAGAAGAAGGGATTCGAACCCTCGCACGCTTTAACACGTCTACACCCTTAGCAAGGGCGCCTCTTCAGCCGCTTGAGTACTTCTCCATAACAGATAATACTATACCAGAATTTACCGATGATAGCAATACCTGTTAACACTTATACCGTCAAACGCATCTTTTGAGTAGCCTGACGGATCAACACTGTGGCTAATACCACGACAATTATTTTGATCAAACCTGACAATACGAACGGTGTCACACCAGCCGCAATTGCTGCTGTTGCACTCATGTGCGTACTGATAGACAACCAAATTGTACCAATCGCCAAATTAACGACCACTGCTACAACGTTGGCAACAATCAATGCCAAAATGTTTGAGGTATGCTTAATTGTCAACCCAATGATTGGTGCATAAAGCAAGAATGACCACAAATAGCCGGCAGTTGGTCCAATCAGGACGGCAAAGCCACTAGAATATCCTGCAAAGACCGGCAAACCAAGTGCGCCAAGTACAATATAAAGTCCAATTGCTGTTAAACTAACCCGCGTTGACGCTACTGAAGCTACTAGTGCAACAATTAAAGTTTGTAGTGTCATTGGTACTGGTCCAACATTAATTGCTAGTGGTCCAATAATCAGTAAAAGTGCGGTCAAAACCGCTGTAATCGCAATTCGTTGTGTATTATTTTTCATTTCTTCCCCTTAATGAACACCTTGGTTACATCACCACTGATGAATGGTTTTAAGTTTTCATCATGTTTCAATAATAATTCACCCCGTGTACCAATGTCAAGAACTTGCCCAGAAATTTCATGGTTATTTGTCAGCAAAGTGACCATCTTATCCTTTAAATATGAATGCTGACGGTAATAATCAAGATGTTGACCTGCTTGATAGCCAGATATATTTTGAACAATTCTTTCAAAAATAGTGGTCACTAACGCATTGCGATCCACGTCCACACCGAGTGTTGTTACAATATCTTCCAAATCAGATGGCACTGCGGTCGGTAAAATATTTAAGCCAATACCAATAATCACCTGTGTTATTTTACCCGAATTTAAAATGCCTTCAACTAAGACACCACCCATTTTACGATCATGCAGGTAAAAATCATTGACCCACTTCAATGACACTTGAACCCCAGTCATTTCAAAAAGAACTTCTGCCACAGAAACCGCCACTCCTGTTGTTAACAGACCGGCGTCAAATTCGCCCACAACATCAAAAACATAAGTTTGATAAACGCCTGCGCCTCGCGGTGAAAAGAAAAAGCGTCCCTTTTTACCATAACCAGCGCGCTGTTGATTGCTCACAATGCCAAAAGGTCGTGACACGCCCTGTTTGAGCATATCACGACCTATTGTCATTGTTGAATCAACCACATCAATCACAGTAATATCGTCATGCATACCTGTTTGAGTGAGTAAATTCATTAATCTGATTCCTTTTTATAACTTAATGCCGCAACGTTCAATTCCTTGTCCCCAAGTCCTTGTGTAAAGCTGGTCTCGTGCGACACAATAATGACATTCCCTTGAAACTTGTCAATTGCCGCGCGCAAAGCATTCTTGGTTCCTTCATCCAAATGGTTTGTTGGCTCATCTAAAATCAAGAAATTACTTGGCTTCATTTCCATGATTGCCAACTTAACTTTGGTTTGTTCACCACCTGAAAGTTGTTGCAGTGGTTTTTGGGCATTTTCAGCATTGATGCCTGCTGCAGCTAAACGCGTACGCAAGGCTTTTGGTTCCAATGTTGGAAAACGATCTTGCATTTCTTGCAACGGTGTCTTGCTATCATTATCCCAAGCCAAATCTTGGTCAAAATAGTTAACAACGGCTGATGGGGAAAATTCAGATTGACCAGCTAATGCCGGTATGACACCCAAAATTGATTTAATCAAAGTTGATTTACCAGCACCGTTAAAACCTTTAAAGACAACTTTTTGCCCAGTGGTGATTGAAAAAGTCACTGGCTCCAGCACTGGCGTCACATAACCAACAGATAAATCACTAACGGTCAACGCATTAGATGATTGTGAATTAACATAGGGAAAATTAAATTTAGCTTGCAATGTTTCAGAAGGTGGATCAACGCGGTCCATGCGCGCCAACATTTTTTCACGAGACTTTGCTTGCTTAGAAGTTGAAGCACGTGCCTTATTTTTGGCAATGAATTTTTGTGCTTTTTCAATTTCTGTTTGTTGCTTTTCGTACTGACGCAACTGTTGTTCGGCGCGTTCGTCTTTTTGGCGCATAGCCTTTTTAAATGACCCACGGAATTTAGTGATTTTACCAAATGAAACATCAATGATTGCGTTAGTGACTTTGTCTAAGAAATCAAAGTCATGGGAAATAATCATTGCTGAACCTTCGAAGGTTTGCAAAAAGTCTTCCAGCCATTCAATGTGTGCCACATCCAAATAGTTGGTTGGCTCATCCAAAATAATCACGTCATCATTTTCCAACAAGAGCTTGGCCAAAATGACCTTGGCGCGCTGTCCACCAGACATAGCTTCCAACTCGCGCTCACGTCCAATAGCCTCTAATCCCAAACCAGAAATCACACGCTCAATTTGCGTGTCGACATCATAAAAGCCTGCCGCATCAAGTTCTTCTTGCATACGACCAGCGCGTTCGAGCAATTTATCAGACAACGTTTCGGCATACTCATTGTAAAGTGCCGTGATACGATCTTGTTTGTCATATAGGTCTTGATAAGCGGTATGCAAAAAATCGACCAGCGTCATACCCTCTGGAATTTCTGCATACTGGTCCAAATAACCGATTTTCAAGCCTTTTTGCCAATCAATTTTGCCTGATAATGGGAGTTCTTGCCCAGTGACAATTTTAATGAGTGTTGATTTGCCGGCACCATTTTGTCCAACAATTCCCATGTGTTCGCCACTTTGAAGCTCAAACTCTGCGTCTTCATATAAAGTTTTTTCTGCGTAGGCCATGGTTAGGCCGTTTACTTCTAATAATGCCATAACTATAAGTTTATCACATTTTAAATCAACATTGAGTATGTGTGTGGTATATTGTCAGGATTACCGGCCAATATTTCCTTGCGCGTTAATTTTGCTGCCTCTTGAACGAACTTTGCCGTCTGATTCATGCCAGCAATTTCGTATGCTGGGACAACAGACGTTGCTTGTGTGTAGCCACCTTCAACATCCCCCTGAAGCATTTGCAATATGCCTTTGCTATACACAAGCCTTAACCGTTGCGTGGTTAAATTCGTCATGAATTCGTCCATACTCTTTAATACTGATTCTTCTAAAGCTAACATTTCAGCAGCGCCCTCAATATCTGTGTAAATCAAGCCAGTGAAAACAACGTCAATAATGTTAACTAGCCGCATCTGTTCTGTTCGCAATTGTGAATAAAAATGTGCCCGTTTAATGGCTAAACGCCCCAGTGCCAACAAGTCTGTTGGTGACATCCCCGGATAAAATAAAGTAAAAATATCTAGTTCAATTCGCCCCCAAGTTTCAGCTTGCTTGAGAAAATCAACAGCTGGTTTGACATGTTTTTTTACTTCAACACGATCATAAAACTGCTTATCCGTTTCTTTGTCTATGCCATACTTCAGCATGATACCAAATTCACGCATAAAACGAGCCCCAATGCCGCCACGACCATGTTTTAAATCATTAGTTGATCGTGTAATCATCGCCTCAAGTTGTTGCATTTCTTTTGGCTCACCAGTTTGCACACCCATTTCATGTAGCTTCATATAGATATAATTATCACTACGATCACCACCAAGAAATAAGAATTCATCATGGCTGACGCCCATGTCGGATAATAATTTGTCTAGACGATCAGCCGATATACGTGTTTGCCCTCTTTCAAACTTACCAATCAATGATCGTGAAATGTTGGGTTGCTCGAGGTCAACAATTTTCAAGCCCTTATCTTCTCGCAAGCGTTTAAATGTCGCGCCATAATCAATCATAGTTCACCTCATAATTCAAAACGCAGAATGCGTGTATGCTGTTGCCCGTGCTTCACTTGTTCCTCAAAAGCTAACCAGTCTTGTGCTGAAAAGCCAAAGAACGTATCAAATGTCAAACCAATTTGCTGGCTTACAGTTGTCAATTGTTCAAAATCTGCTCGACTTTTTGTAATTTGACCTTCAGCAAGCTCTTGTAACGCCTCAGCTAATTTGTATTTCAAATGATTATCAGCATTATTTCGAGCTGTCATTTCTCTGGACATAAGTGTCAGGATTTCAGCTGATAATTGCGTATCAGTATACACAGTCGCAAAGAAAACTGAATTTAACAAACGAAACATATAATCTTCATACACAGCTTGCTGCTGATAAATGGCAATTTTTTGTACCGCTAACTGAACTAATGGTCGTAACTCTGCGGCGCAGATCATTGAGGCAAATCGGTTCAATATTTTCATCTCAAATTCCCCCCATGTATCAACTGACAATAAATAATTTTTTGCTCGGCGTCCACCTTGCAACAGACGTTGAGAAACATTTGTCGCATTAGCATGTTGTGCTAAGTGTTGCACATCAAGTAATTTTTGAAAGAAATCTAGCGCCAACAACACCGGCAATCGCTGTGTCGTATGCGTTAATTTCTTAGCTAATAATGACACATATTGACCCACAACTGCGCTGTTACGCGTTAAATCAATTGTTGCCTGTTCGGTTATTTGTGTAAATAAATCATCAAACACTTGCGCAGAAAAGTGGTTGGACAGCGCAAAAAATTCTAAGGGGGTCACATTTAACCGCTGTAATATCCTTGTGAAGTGTTCTAAAGATATGTTGGTTTCACCTTTTTCAAAACGAGCCAAAAAGGAGGCAGATACAATATCCCCCGCTGTTTTTGCCAATGTCATCTGTTTGCCAACACGCAATTCATGAAAAACTTCGCCATAATTCGTCATTTTATACCTGCTTATTTTTAAAAGTTGTCATATATGTCACTTTTACCGTATTAACAACAAAATCAATTATGCTTATTTTACTAGCTGTTGTGTACAGATAATTTAAAGTAGAATATATTCTCTTATTGTTCTTTAATTTATCTTACCGTGTACACTTAATTTATTCAAGTCAAAAGGAGTATTGCTAGTGCAGGTTTTCAAAGTCAACAAAGCATTTCGCGTGATGATTATAGCGCAGTTCTTTAATAATATTGGGAGCAGTTTTTTCAACATTGTTTTTTTAATTTATGCCGCTACCCTACCCAATAAAACGCTCGCAGTAACATTAGTGGCATTCGCTGAGTTTTTCCCGTCATTATTATCGGTTGTGATGGGAAATTTGGCAGATAAAACTAAAAATCATCTGCGCGCTTGGTCATTTGCCCGACTATCGCAAGCCGGTATATTCTTAATTGTAACTGTTATTCTAACTTTCTGGCATGGTCGGTTTGACAGCTTTATCGTGCTATTTCTACTTATTTTTTTCGCTGATACCATTGGTTCATACAGCAATCTATTAATGACCCCCGTATCACGATATATTTTAAGCGATGATCAATTACAAAACGCAATGGGATTGGAGCAAGCGGTCAGTATCACGGTGAGTTTAATTGGCGGTTTTGCTGGTGTGGGATTATTGGGATTACTACATCAGGATTATGCCGCTTTTAGCTTGATCAATGCGTTCATGTTCATCGTCGCTTGGTTCATTATGACTGTCAATCGTCGCCACTTCAAACAAGCCGAAGCACATATTGAAACAACACAACGTCCAAAATCAACGCAACCCATGTGGCACGACTTAAAGACGACTTTCTCGTATGTTTATCAAGACAAGCTATTCTTCCAGTTAATGCTGTTAGCCACTGCAGTTAATTTTATTGGCACCTCGCTAAATGGCGTATTTAATGTCACGCTTTTACACGAAAAAAGCCTGCTCATTGGTAGTTTTGGCACTACCGTCGCGATGTTTGGTGCTATCTTTTCAACCGGAATGTTGTTAGGCTCTCTTCTGCCCATGCCTTTTCTGAGTCATCTAACAACTAAGCAATTACTAGCCGTAGCGATGACTGGCGTACTAGGCTTAGAGCTCGTACCAATCATTTATCCAAACGGCAGTGTATGGATGATTATTTCCTTTGTCGTTGCTTATTTTAATGCGCAAGTCAATCCCAAATTTGGTGCCATTTTAATGAAACGCATTGATCAAAACCAGCTAGCAAGTGTCAGTGGTTTGCTCAATACATTCGCTTTGTCAAGCGCACCAATCGGTCAGTTTTTGTTCCTCGGTATTGCAAATTTAATTTCACCAAATATCTCGTGGGTAATAATGGCGATTGTGACATTGATGACTGTTGTATACATCATTTTAACCCGTCAACATGACATTGAGAAGGTTGAAAAAACCACTGAAACAGCTATACTATAAGTATTATGAAACCAAGAAAACTCAACATTAAAACAATTCCTGCTCAAGATGTTAACCGTGCCTACCGTTTTTGGCGTGATGTATTCGACCTACCACAATCCGGTCACGCTAGTGGTCGCCACTTAATGATTGATGGTGATGATATTATTTTTGTAGCCGGTGAACCAACTGATCAATTAGAAATGTTGATTAGAGACCATCAAGATGAATTAAAGCAACATCTTCGCAATAATTTTATTCCAATTGTAGGCAAGCCCGAACCCCGTTTTGGCAATAAAATCGCCTTTAAAATCCATGATTCCGAAGGTAACTTAATCACACTTGAGGCAAATCAATAGTTAAAAAAAAACGAGACACAAGTTCTGTATCTCGTTTTTTTGATTATAGTGCTGTGAAGTCAAAGACTTTACGACCAGTAATGTTACCAGCCTTCATCTCATCAATCACGTCATTCATATCCTTGAAATCAACTGTCTCGACGATTGGCTTAACTTTACCTTCAGCCCCAAATTGGAAGGCTTCTTTCAAATCGGCACGAGTACCAACAAGTGATCCTCGAACTTCAATGCCGTCTAATACTGTTTTAGCAATATTGAGTGCCATATCACCTTGTGGCAAAGCAACAGCCACTAACTTACCCATTGGGCGCAAAACATTAACAGCTTGTGAGAAAGCTGCATCATTAACAGCAGTTACTTGTGCGTTATGCACACCACCAGTTAATTCATTAACCTTAGCAACCACATCTTCGGTCTTACGGTTGACCAACACTTCAGCACCGTTAGCCTTAGCAGCAGCCAACTTGTCATCGTTACCATCAATAACGGCTACGTGTGCACCAAATACATTATGAGCATATTGCACAGCCAAGTTACCTAAACCACCGGCACCATGAACTGACACCCATTCACCTGGCTTTGTTTCACCAACTTTAAGTGACTTATACATTGTCACACCGGCACAAGTGATTGATGTTGCTTCAACTGGATCCAAACCTTCTGGTACTTTCACTGCATATTTTGAGTTGACAACAACCTGTTGTGACATTGCACCGTCAATCGTGTAACCTGAGTTACGAACCTTACGGCAGAACGTTTCATTACCTGAAACACAGTAGTCACAAACACCACAAGCATCATAGAACCAAGCAATTGATACGCGATCACCAATTTTAAGATAATCACCGGCACCTTCGCCTAACTTTGAAACACGACCAACGCCTTCATGACCAATAACACGACGGAATTGACCATTGCGTTCACCAATTTCATTTGGATTACCAAAATCACCATTAGCACAGTGCAAATCTGTGTGACAAAGACCGACATATTCAACGTCAACCAAAGCATCACCAAAGCCTAACGCGCGTGGTTGCCAATCATCAATTAAATCAACATACCCATCATTCACTTCACGGACAACTGCTGCTTTCATATTTAACCTCTTTCATATATGTGAATTTATTTACAAGTAAATTGTAACCATAAAATTCATATTTGTAAATAGTTTTTATGTAAAATTTACATAAAATTCTTTTGTAAAGTGACGTGTTTCACTAACAAATGTATAGAGAGCCTCTACGGTTTCTAAAAATAAAAGTTGGATTACGAGAATTTTAAAACTAACTTGCCTAAAACGTGCTGACGACTATGGAATTCTTTCAGATTAATCACATTAAAAGGCGCCACCTCGGCAATATTGACTTTCACATCACCACTGGCAACCATCTGCAACAAAGCTGCTAATTGTTGCCCGTTTGACTTCATGAAACTGTTTGTTACTCTTGGATCATCATTGTTATCAACAATAGACACCAGTCGACCTTCGAGTTGCAACACGTTCAAAGAATCAGTTAAGGTTTTACCACCGATGGTATCAAGAACGACATCTACTTTATCTTTAATAACAGTTGCCAAACTTTCTTTCTTATAGTCAATAACATGTAAATGCGGATTGAAGGACTTCAAAAATACAGCTGATTCGCCGCTGGCCGTTGTATATATTTTCCCCGCGCCGATTGTCTGAGCAACTTGGATCGCGGTAAAACCAACTGAACCAGCACCACCGTGAATCAATACGCTCTCACCAGGTCGTACATCAAAATCAGTCGTCATCATTTGATACCCAGTTTGGCCGCCTAAAGCAACTGCTGCGGCTGTCTCATAACTCACACCATCTGGAATTTTAGCCAATTGCTTGCTACTTACAGCCACAAATTCAGCGTAACTTTTGAGATGTGGTGACGCCGCAACACGATCACCAACATGAAAATCACTTACTTCACTACCTACTGCAATAATGTCACCTGCCACAGACGAGCCATTAATCAGTGGTGTTGGTGCACTAGTTCCCATGACACCTGCACGAAACTTAACATCATAGGGATCAATAGCTGTTGCATGTTGCTTAACCAGTACTTGACTGGGCTTAATGTCTGGTGTTTTGGCATCCGTTACCTCTGCAAAAACGTCGACGTCGCCATAATCTTTCATCTCTATTGCGTACATTTTTTCACACTTTCTTTTCTTCGAAATGTCTGAGTCGCTTTCACATACATTGTAAGCTAATTAACCGCTAAAATGTTAATTTTGGTTCAAATTTTTATAAAACAATTAGAAAGTCACATAAAAAAACATCACAACATTAGGAAGTCAAAAATCCATGTTGTGATGTTTTTTACTGGTTGGCTCAACTACTGCTTACGGGCTGGAAAAGTAACGTGAGCCATGGGAGGATACCAACCCGTATTTAATTTGTGATTACTTACGTGGATTACCAGAAGTAGTCAATTTGTTTGAAGTAACACTCAATTTAGCGTACAAATCGTTGACAGGCGCATTTGTCCATCCCTTAACACGACCATTGACCAATTGTACATCAATGTTAGTGTAAGTAGGAATTGTGTAAGCTTCTTTATCAACAACTAACTTTTGGAAGGCCTTGATATTCTTAATCAAGCTTGCATCAGAAGTTGAATTCTGTGTGTCAGTCAAATTCTTAGTCAAAGCAGCTGATGTGACATGTCCAAAGTTATAAGCAGCGTTCTTGCTCCAATGTTGGTCAAATGTTGGTACTGTACCTTCACCCCAACCACCATCAGTGATATCCCAATCATTGTTCTTTGCTGACAAAACAATTGACTGCCAAGTAGCTGCATCAACTAACTTGTCTTGATAAAGCTTAACTTCAATACCGGCTGCTTTCCATGCAGCGATGTAAGCTTTTGCTTCAGACTCAGCTGTTGAACGACCTGAACGAGCTAAGTAAGTCAACGTTAGGCGCTTGCCATCTTTAGCGTAGTAGCCATCAGAATCTTTCTTATAACCTGCCTTTTCCAACAAGCTACCAGCTTTCTTGATGTCACCGTTAGCTTTTGCTTGATAGCCCTTGACATTCTTATCATAGAACAACTTCTTAGTTTCTGACTTTGAAACTAATGTGTTGGTTGTCACACGTAGGCCGTTACCATACTTAGCAACAACCGCACCGACGTTTTGTGCATACCCAACTGCCTTACGAACATTGGCATCTTGCAATGGTGTTGAGCGATCTTGAATACTTGTTCCCTTAGAATCTGCGTGTCCTAAGTTAAAGTAAAGTTCCCAATACCCTGCATCAGCTTGACCAGTAGCAGCATATCCCTTAGCATTGTTATACTTTGACAACACTGGTGTGTTACCATTCTTCCACAATGTAGCTGGCGCTGTTGTCACAATATCAAACTTTTGCTTTGATAAGTCATTTTCAAGCTTTGACTGATCTTGGTTAACATAGTAAGTGATTGTCTTCAACTTAGCTTGTTTACCCCAGTAATCACTGTTACGCACATACTTAACTGTTGAGTCTGAAGAAACAGATGATACTTTAAATGGTCCAAATGACAAAGGCGTCTTTGTAACCTTTTTAGACGTGTCAATGGTCTTGGCACTCACATCTTTCAGATCATGATATGGCAAAGCATAGGCTGGCACACCGTAATTTTAACCTGGGTAATATTATATCACGCATATCTAATATTTGTACATGATTTAGAAATCAAAAAAACATATTTCTCATATAAATGTCATTATAATACAGAAAAAAGGCTATTTCATAAATGGTAAAGAAACTACTAAAAATATGACAATAAAAAAGCACAGGCTCATAAAAGAGCGCTGTACCTTTAATCATGCTTAAATGATAAATTTATTTTTCAGAAATTGAAGCAATACCTGGTAATTCTTTACCTTCGAGGTATTCAAGTGATGCACCACCACCTGTTGAAATATGCGTCAATTTGTCAGCAACACCCAATTGTTGTACTGCGGCAGTTGAGTCACCACCACCAACAATGGTTGTACCACCATTTTCAGTTACCTTAACCAATTCTTCACCAATTGCCAATGTACCCTTGGCGAAGTTAGGCATTTCGAACACACCCATTGGGCCGTTCCAAACAACTGTCTTAGCATCTGACAAAGTGTCTTGCAACAGCTTAACTGACTTAGGACCAATATCAAGTCCCATGTAACCATCAGGAATACCAGCTGTGGCATCAACAACTTCTGTCTTGGCATCATTTGAAAATGCGTCAGCAGCAATTGAATCAACTGGCAAAACCAACTTGTCCCCAGCTTCAGCCATCAATTCCTTAGCCAATTCAACTTTATCGGCTTCAAATAATGAGTTACCAATCTTTTCACCCTTAGCAGCATCAAATGTGTAAGCCATACCACCACCAACAATAACCTTGTCGGCTTTAGACAATAGTGACTTCACAATCTCAATCTTATCAGAAACTTTTGCACCACCAATGATAGCAACAAATGGACGAACTGGGTTAGCAACAGCGTCACCCAAGAACTTGATTTCCTTTTCCATCAAGAACCCAGCGGCTGCTTGTGAAACGTTTGAGGCGATACCGACGTTTGAAGCGTGGGCACGATGTGCTGTTCCAAAGGCGTCGTTGATGAACAAATCATCACCCAATGATGCCCAATACTTGCCCAACTCTGGGTTGTTCTTTGATTCGTTTTTGACTTCAACGCCGTCAACAACGTCCTCAAAACGTGTGTTTTCAACCATCAAAACTTCGCCATCTTGCAAAGCATTAATTGCTGATTCTAATTCTGCACCGCGTGTAAATGGTATGAACTTAACGTCTTTGCCCAACAATTCACCCAATCGCGCAGCAACTGGTGCCAATGACAATTCTTTTTTATCATCTTCAGACTTAATACGTCCCAAGTGTGAAAACAAAATTGCACGACCGTTGTGTTCCAACACGTACTTGATTGTTGGCAATGCTGCCACAATGCGGTTATCGTTTCCGATAACGCCTGCTTTGATAGGTACGTTGAAATCAACGCGCATCAATACTTTCTTACCTGAAAGTTCCAAATCTGAAACAGTCAATTTAGCCATGATAGCCTCCAATTTTTTATTGTTACAAATTCTATTATAAAACAAAACGCTTTAATTGTCTTGCTTGGTGTGTGAAAAATTGCACGATGATAACTATTTTTGGGGTTCATGCTTGATAACATGCACTTTTTGCCCAGGTAAACCAGACATTTTCAAGGTTATTGCGTCTTGTGGTTTAACCAAAATTACCTCAATTGGATGATGTTTATTCTTTAAAATAGCAGATACTTCTTTCAAAATGCGACCATTCTTATCAGTCACATCATTAAATAATGTCAGTTTGGTTTTTTGTGGTGCAAAGTCAATTGAACGACCAAGCTGTGTCACATTGTACTGATTGTTGACATGTTGATTACCGACATCTGTAATATAATCACTCTGTCGCCGAAATTTATGTCCAAAAGCCACGACTAAATTACAATGCCCATCAGCATAAAAATCTTGAACAACCACTTTGTTATTGCCAAGATAAAAATCAGATTGCAATAGTTCCCCCTCACTAAAATACTGTTTAGCAAACAAGCGGCCGTCACGTCGATAAATATCTTTATAGTCAATTTTGCCGTCGCCATCATACCACGTCACAGCTTGTACTAGTCGCTTAGAATGACTAAACCACCTCACTTTTGCCAACTCACGACCACAGCTCATGATACTTTTAGTGCCATCTTGATTGATGATGATTTGGCTTTCATTTGGCACGGCTAAATCTGACCACCAAATACCTTTTGTTTCATCGATTGTTGAAAAATATTGTTGCCCGTACATGTCAAACACCTTATCAGGTGGCAATCCCATTTTTTTAATGAGGTAAACAGCATCTTCATGGGGCGTGGCAACCCATAATTCATCACTATGACCGAGTTTCACTTGTTCGATTTGCCAAGCAATACCATCTAATTGCGTAATCGATAAAGAATTGATAATTTCAATTTTCATGATAGCACCTCAACAACACGTGCCCATTGATCAGCTATTCTTTTGACTTGAAAGTTTTCAGCAGTCAATGCAGCACCCTCCGATAATGCATCATAATCTGTAAAAATAAGTCTCATTGCTGCTGACAAGTGAGCAATATTGGCAGCTTCTTTTTTGTTATGACGATCAAATTCTGCTAAATGACCGTTTTTACCATCTTTAATCAACGATTGTGCACCGTACAAATTAGCATAGGACGCAACTGGTAGTGCTGCTCCCAACGCTTCCATGTAGGTCAAACCGAAACCCTCCGAATAAGACGCGGAAACATAAGCGTCATAGTTCAGCAGCTCGCGTGTAATCGACTGACTCAATCCCTTTAAAGTGATTTTGTCATTCAAATGGTAGTCGTTAATGAGCTGTTTTAATTTTTTTTCTTCATTTCCCGTACCATATATTGACAAAGTGGCAGCAAAACCGTCTTGATTAAGTTGCGCAATCGACTCAATAATGTGCGCTATCTTTTTTTCTGGGTGTAGTCGTGAAACCATGACGAATTTTGCGACATTACCAGCCCATTTTTTTGGCGCCGCAATTTGACTAACACCACCGACTGGAATCGCTATTATTTTATGAGAATCGACTGAGAAACCGCTATCACGCAATTGTGACAACATATCATTTTGCTGCAAAGTTGTCGCGACAATTACCTTGTCAATATCATCTAAATGATCAAACATATATTGATAATAGTTATTCCATAATGGCCGACCATTCTGATAGGAAACCAAATGAGCTGCATGCACAATGTCAATGATTTTCAACTGATATCCTCGGTGCTTCAAAGTAATAAGTGCTTCCTCATTGTCAGTGCCACGATCAACAAAATAACAATTATTAGCAAATTCACGTTGCAATTCTAACAAAAAAAATACGAGTAATTCTTCAAAAGTCGCAAATAAATAATCCCGACCACGAAATTGCGAGACATGAATGTTGGTCATGGTTTTACCCAGTGATTCAGAATAACGATAATGCCAAGTCACACGATGTTGCCCATTTTCTAAAATGACACGGTCGTCCCCAACTAAATAAACATTTTTCTTGCTATCAAAACGTTTATTTTTTAATATGGTCGCTTGATAATGACCGGTTGTTTGTTGATTTATCAATCTTTGGGTATCAACAAAATCCACTAAAACGTGCTGTTGGTAAACTTTTGTATCATTTAATCCGTTTTTCAAATAATCTGTTGGCTCATCACTTAATAAATAATCATACAGACCGATAACTTCATTTTCCTTTAAATGCCATTCCTTCATATGTTCATGAAGCTGCGGTAGATAATCAGTGTAAATCAATTTGAAAGCCATGTTTTTTTCACGGAAGCATTGGGCTCGATAAAATTGCGCGTGTTCAACACCGCTATTACCATGTCCAATTCTTTTATTCATAAAAAAATTCATCATTGACACCTCTTACTAGGCAATTCTTATCATGACAATTATATACAAAAAAGGAACTTTCCCAAGTTCCTTTAGCAATTGCCCCTGCTGGATTCGAACCAGCGCATGTCGGTACCAAAAACCGATGCCTTACCGCTTGGCGAAGGGGCAATAGTTAATTTATTTTGCCGTTAACTATTAAATCGGCAATGGGAGCGGTAGGATTCGAACCTACGAACCCGAAGGAACGGAGTTACAGTCCGTCGCGTTTAGCCAGACTTCGCTACACTCCCATATCTCAAACAACTATATTATAATACCAGAAAATGAGAATGATAGCAAGCAATTTTGACATAAAAGACAAAAAAACGATGTTTTGCTATATTTTCACTCATTAACTAATCAAAACATACAATTATTTGAGCATAAATCATATTATTACAGTATTTTACAGAACAGTTATCACCAAATTTGGACACGCTTATCTGGCGCCAACCACATACCATCAGTTTCTTTAACATCAAATGTTGTGAAAAAGTCGTCAAAATTTTTCAATTGTACATTAACGCGCGCCTTAGCAGGACCATGCGGATCCATTGCCGCTAACAACTGCATATACTCAGGACGTGCTTTCATACGCCAAATAGCAGCCCAATTAGTAAAGAATGCTTCAGATGAAAAATCCTCATCTCGTTTGGCAGCGGCCAAAGCAGCAGCTAAACCACCCAAATCAGCTACGTTTTCTGACACCGTTAACTTTCCATTCACCTTGGCGCCGTATGAGTCCAAGCCATCAAATTGATCAACAACTTGCTGTGTACGTTCTTTGAAGGCAGCATAATCTGCATCAGTCCACCAATTATTTAAACTACCAAATTCATCAAATGACGCACCATTGGTATCGAAAGCATGAGAAATTTCATGAGCAATCACTGCGCCGATACCACCATAATTAGCTGATGAAGATTGATTTAAGCTATAAAATGGTGCTTGTAAAATGGCCGCCGGAAAGAAAATTTGATTTTGTTGCGGATCATAGTAAGCGTTAACCAAGTGTGCTGGCATTTGCCATTCATTTTCATCAACTGGTTGATGCCATTGTTGCCAAGCATGGGCAATCTCAATTTGCCTAAATTTAGCTGCAGACTCAAACAATGTGGCACCTTCATCAACTGTCTTTTGAGCCAAACGATCTGGCAGCTTATCAGGATAACCAATATGAGGCACAATTGCGTTAAGTTTGATAATTGCTTTGTCCCGTGTCGCCTGCGTCAACCAAGTAACGTTTTGCAAACGATTTTTATAGACATCAATCATCGTCGCTACCTTTGATTCAACGTCCGCTTTTGCCTCCGGAGAAAATTTCTCATGTGCATAATACATGCCAATCGCTTGGCTAAATGGGGCTTCTGCCAAGTAAAAAGCTGCTTTCTCGGTACTTTTAGCTTCAGGCAAGCCTTGTAAAGCTCTCGCGTAAGCGCCACCCAAGACACGCAAATCATCACTCAACAAATCAGTGTACTCATTAGCAACGTTTATTAGCAGATAATCTTTCAATAATGGCCATGCGTCCTCAGAATAAAATTGATTTGCAGAAGCCCAAAAACGTTCTGCAGGTACAATGATTTCATCCGGTATCTGTCCAATCAAGGATTTAATAATATCATTTAGTGGCAACTCAGACGCTTGTTCAACAAAATTTTTCCATTGATAAGGGTGATACAATTTAGCATATTCATTTTGTTCCTCCCGACTCAACGAAACACTTGCAACTTTGGCGTCCAAAGCAATGTAATTGTCAATCATTGCTTCCGTTTCATCACTTGAAAAGCCAAACTGAGGCAATAATGTCATTTGCTGTTCACGAAATTTCGCTAGTAATACTTTAGCTTGATCATTATCAGGGGTGTAATATGTCGTGTCTGGCAATAATAATGGTAAGCTCCCAGCCCACAAAACATTTAGTTTCGCATTCTTAAAATCCGGTTCAATTCCAAATGGCAATGCATTGGGTAATCCTTTTTGCTCAAGTTCAGCAATATGGGATGCAAAATCAGCAAACGATTGATACCCTTTATATTGCGCCAGCAAAGGCATTACTGGCGCGACACCAATTTTATCCCGTGTTTGTGTATCGGCCGTCAAACGATGATAAGCAATAAACTGTTGCAATATATCATCCTTTGGTATATTCTCACCATGTTGCCATTCATTAGTCGTTGACAACAACCAATTTTCGATGCCAATGGCTAAATCATTAAAGCCACCAGTTGACGGTTTATCAGCTGGTATTTCAGCTGTTTTAGCCCACTCACCGTTAATTGCATCATAAAAATCATCTTGTAATCTTGTCATTCCAATTCTCATTTCTTTTTCTTAATTAACTAATAAATATTATACACTTTTGGCTTTTGTTTACAAAAAAGCCGACCAATAAAGGCCGGCTAATCTATGTTTACTTTTGTTGTTGCTTATATTGCTCTGCTTCTTCCGGCGTAGCCAAGACAAAATGTCCTGGATTAACTTCAATCATGCTACGTTCTTTGCCATCAGTTTCAATGGTTGTATCATAATCAACGTGTTGCCTCAAATTTTCAGCTTCAGGATCTGGTACTGGAATAGCTGATAACAGACTCTTTGTATAAGGATGTAGTGGATGATTATAAACGGCATCTGAAGTACCAATTTCTAATAACTTACCCCAATGCATCACACCAATACGGTCTGAAATATATTTCACCATCGACAAATCATGCGCAATAAACAGATATGTCAATGAATGCTTTTTCTGCAATTCTTTCATTAAATTGACAACTTGTGCTTGAATTGAAACATCCAAAGCAGAAATAGGTTCATCCGCAATGATAAACTTTGGATCAACAGCTAACGCTCGTGCAATTCCAATTCGCTGCCTCTGACCACCAGAAAATTCATGTGGGTACCTCGTGGCGTGATCTTTGTTTAAGCCAACTAAATCAAGTAATTCCTGAACTTTAGCGTTTCGTTCATCTTTTGATTTTGCCAAATGGTTGATATCAATTCCTTCGGCAATGATATCACGTACTTTCATTCGCCCATTCAAACTAGCTTGTGGATCTTGAAAAATCATTTGCGCGTTTTTACGGAAATTAGATAACTCTTTACCCTTAAGTTTGGTAATATCTTCACCATCAAAGGTCATAGTGCCACCATTTGGTTCGTATAGCTTCAAAATGGTACGGCCAATTGTCGTCTTACCTGAACCGGACTCACCCACAAGACCAAACACTTCACCTTCATAGATATCAAAACTAACATGGTCAATAGCACGTACTTCATTGGCTTTTCCCTTGTTAAAGTACAATTGTAAATCATTCAGCTCAACCAATTTTTTTGGTGTTTCTTCAGTCATGATTAAGCCTCCTGTCCTTGTAATTCTTCCCATCGTGCCCAACGCTTCAAAATCTGTGCAGGTGGCGTCACTTTAGGTGCTCGCTCATCAAGTAACCAAGTAGCGGCATAATGTGTATCACTAATTTTAAAGAACGGTGGTTCTTCTTTACTATCAATTGCAAGTGCATACGAATTTCGTGGTGCAAAAGCATCGCCCAATGGTGGCTCTAACAAGTCAGGTGGTGTACCAGGAATAGCCTGCAATGAGCCTTCCGCCGTATCCGTGGTAGGCATTGAATTTAATAGCCCCCAAGTGTACGGATGTTGTGGATTAAAGAAAATCTCATCAACCGTGCCATACTCGACGATTTTACCAGCATACATGACAGCCACACGATCAGCCATACCCGCCACAACACCCAAATCATGGGTAATGAAAATAATTGAAGAATTAGACTGCTTTTGTAATTGCTTCATTAAATTTAAAATTTGTGCTTGAATCGTAACATCCAAAGCGGTTGTTGGCTCATCAGCTATCAAAATTTCAGGATCAGCAGCCAAAGCAATTGCAATAACAGCACGCTGTCTCATACCACCAGACCATTGGTGAGGGTAATCGTTAATATGTTCTTCAGCGTTAGGAATACCAACGCCCTTCATCAATTCCAAAGCACGAGCCAAAGCATCTTTTTCACTCAACTCTTGATGTTTAATTAATGGTTCAGCAATTTGCTGACCAATCTTCATCGTTGGATCTAAACTAGTCATCGGATCTTGGAATATCATAGCAATTTCATTACCACGAACATGTTGCCACTCTTCTTCTGACAATTCCAACAAATTTTTGTCTTTGAACAAAAGACGACTATTCTCAGGAATTACAGCGTTCTTGGCATTTAGACCCATCAATGTCTTGGTTGTGACTGACTTTCCTGACCCAGACTCACCAACAATTGCCAAAGTTTCGCCTTGATTCAAATCAAATGACACGTCTCTAATGGCCTGCACCGTACCAGCATAGGTATTGAAATTGACGTGCAAATTTTCAACTCTTAATATAGGATTACTCATAAGTACTTGCACCTCTTAATCTTCACTAGCACGTGGGTCAAAGGCATCTCGTAAGCCGTCACCCAGCAAGATAAACGCCAACGAAATCAATACCAACACACCAGAAGGAATCAAAACCTGGTAAGGGTAGAATTGCAACATGCTTTGAGCATCAGAAATCAATGAACCAAGAGAAGCCGTTGGTGGCTTAACACCCAAGTTAATGGCAGACAAGACGGCTTCAAACATGATTGCACTTGGTACTGTCATCATGATTTGAACAATAATTGTACCAGCCATATTGGGAATCAAATGCTTAATCGCAATTTTAGTTGAACTTTCACCAAGAGATTTGGCAGCCAAGACATAATCACGTTCTTTCAACGAGAGTGTCATGTTGCGCACTTGTCGTGCCATACTTAGCCAACCAGTAATCGCAATCGCAATAATGATTGATGTGACACCGTTACCCAGCAACAAACCAAACATAGTTACAACAATCAAATTGGGCACCGAGGAAAGAATTTCAATGATACGCTGCATGACAACGTCAACCCAACCACCTTTCCAACCGGAGAACACACCATAAGTAACGCCAATCAACAAATCAATAAATGTTGCTGAAATCGCGACTAACAATGAGATACGAAGACCCACGATAACACGTTTTCCTAGTGAACGTCCAATGTTGTCAGTTCCCAAAATGAAGTTTTGCTTAACATTATTATTTTTGTAAGGATCAGTGGTATCCGTGGCACCTGGTTCTTTCAGCTTACCGTCCCACCCTGGAATTGGTAAACCTGAGTTTGGTGGTAAGTTTTTATATTTACCAACGTTATCAGAATCAAAAGCGTTGGCTTTATTTTGCGTCACAAAGAAATTTGATACTAATGCGAAGCCGAGAATAAACACTAAGAACCAAAGTGAAATCACAGCTAATTTATTTAATTTTAATCGACGCCAAGCATCTTGCCAAAATGACAAGGCAGGCTTAGAAATATGTTCGTTGGCTTCGGAGTTTTGTGCGCCAACGATGACAAAGTCTTCTGTATTTGCAGCCATCATGAGCCTCCTTATTGCAACCGAACACGTGGATCAACAATTGCCGTCAAGATATCCGTAATCAGAATCATAACCATCAGCATCAATGCATATACGATAGTTGTTCCCATGATTACTGGGAAATCTTTAGTTGGAATTGAAGAAACGAATTGTTGCCCGATACCTGGAATTGAGAAAATATTTTCAATCAATGTGGAACCGGTTAACAAACCAGCCGCCATTGGTCCAATCAATGTTAATACAGGAATCATAGAGTTACGGTAGGCATGTTTATTAACAACTTCTTTTTCACTAAGACCTTTAGCGCGAGCTAATTGTACGTAGTCAGAGCTCAATGCTTCAATCATTTCTGAACGAACAAACCGTGTCACAACAGCCGCTGGTGTCACAGCCAAAGCCAATGTTGGCAAGACTGACTGTGAAAATGAGTCTCCCCAGCCGGAAACTGGGAACAAAGGCCACTTGAATCCAAACAGGTACAAAAAGATAATACCTAATATGAAACTTGGTACGGAAATACCAAGAGTCGAAACAACACCCAAGAGACCATCAATTTTGTTATTTTTATTGCGTGCTGATGCGGCACCCATGAGCAAACCAGCAATCACGCCTACAACCAAAGCTTGCGCGCCAAGTTGTGCTGAGATTGGCAAACGCTGACCAATCAACATGCTAACACTTTGGTTCTGGTATTGGAACGACGTTCCAAAATCACCACGAAAGGCGTTTACTAAATAATGAAGATATTGTTGCCAAAGCGGCAAATCCAATCCGTATGCTTTGTTCAATTGGGCGATCATTTGTGGCGTTAGCTTAGGGTTATTGAACGGTGTTCCAGGCATAATTTGCATCAGGAAAAAAGTTGCAGTAATCACTAAGAATAACGTGAAAATTAAAAGCGCCAATCGCTTTAAAATGTATTTCACCATAGTCTTGACTTCCTAATAAATAAGAATTGACATATGTCAATTCTCATTTTTAATTAAATGTAGTTTAATTCTATCATAAATTACTTACTTACGGTAGGCGTATTTGAAATCAATGTTCAAGCCAGTTGTGTTAGTGATAATACCCTTAACACTTGGGCGAGCCAATGAATATCCTGCACGGAAGTACAATGGGTTGAAGTTAGCATCCTTATACAATGCAGCTTCAGCAGTCTTATAATCTGAATCACGGGCTGCATCATTCAAAGCATCTGTTGTTTCTGCCTTGTTGACAGCTGCAGTGTAGGCACTGTTCTTGAATTGACCATGGTTGTATGATGCACCATTCTTAAACAAATCATAGAATGTTGAGCCTTCTGGATAGTCACCACCCCAAAGTGAGACAACAGCTTCAAAGTTTTGCGTTTGAGAATCTGACAAACGTTGCTTGAATGGCACAAACTTTTCTTCAACTTTCAAACCAGGCAAAGGTTTTTGCAATGAGCCTTGTAGGTAATCCAATGTCGTCTTGGCAGCAGAACTGTCAGCATCAGAAGTAATTGTCAAAGTCATCTTTGTTTCGCCAACTTCTTTCAAACCTTCAGCGAACAACTTAGCAGCTGCTTTAGCATCATACTTATAGCCAGGTGCTGCGTACTTAGCCAAATCTTCACCTGATGCAGTCTTAGCCAAGCCTTGTGGTGCCAAACCATTAGCTGGTGTTGAAATACCTGATGTTACTTGATCAACCAATTCTTTACGGTTAGTTGCAAGGTTCAAAGCTTGACGGATCTTTGTGTTAGCCAAGAACTTGTTCTTACCAGTTTGGTTATATTCGATATAGGCTGTCGTTGCTTCAGGAACCTTCACCTTATCCTTATTGCTCTTGTTAGCAGCATATAGTTCAGGTGTTGAGATTGAAGCACGATCTAACTTGCCTTGCTTGTATAATTGGACAGCCGTTTCTGGCTTTTTAACAACAGAATAGTCAATTTCTTTTGTCTTAACACTTTTGGCATCCCAATAGTTATCATTTTTCACTAACTTAAAGCTGTTGTTAGTACCATTCCATCCTTCAAACTTATAAGGACCAGAATATAGCTGCTTTGCAGAAGTTGTACCATACTTCTTGCCTTGCTTTTCAACAAAGCTTTGCTTTTGTGGCATGAAATTAGCAAATGTCAACAAATAGTTAAATTGTGGCATTGCGCGTTCAAGCTTGAACGTAATAACATTGCCCTTTGCTGAGACACCCAAAGTGCTAACTTTAGCTTTACCAGCAGTAATAGCATCAGCATTTTTCACACCTGAGGCCAGATAAGAATATTGTGATGCTGTCTTTGGATCAACAATACGTTGCCATGAATAAACAAAATCTTTGGCTGTCAAAGATGAGCCATCAGACCACTTCAAACCACTCCGTAGAGTTGCTGTATAAGTCAAACCATCTTTGGAAACTTTAACTGACTTAGCCAATTCAGGCACAGCCTTACCTTTAGCATTGACACGCAACAAGTTAGCGCCTGTATTACCAATAATTGTTCCAGAATAAGTATCTGTATTCTTTGAGAAATCCAATGTTTGGATTTCTGTTGGGAAAGAAAACTTAAGTGCATTTGATGATCCATTCGAACCACCCCAGAGGCCAGCGGCGCGTGTTCCGCCACCTACCACAACGACAACGGCTGCGCCAATTGCCCATTTCTTCCATGTATCCATGTTAATATATCCTCCCGATATACTTTTTTGCTAACAATGCTATTAGTTTACCATGTGCATTTCTCATTTGCAATTCATTTTGTTATCTTTTAAGATTTTACTGCGATTTAACGTATAATATAACGTTTATAGTAGAAATACACTGGCAATCCGAACCTTATTTGATCTAATCAGCCTAATTAGCGTCAATTCTCTCTCATCAATTTAAGCTAACTTACTATCAAACCATCTTGCGATTAAGGACAATCCGTAATTTAGTAAGAAATAAATTAGGGTAATCACAATCAACACAGGAATGATATACGTTGAATTCTGTGCATAGATAATTTGACCACGATAAGTCATTTCTGACAAGACAATTCCCATTGCCAAACTCGTATCCTTAACCAATGATATCAACTGTGAAATAATTGGTGGAATCATCTTCTTGTAAGCTTGTGGCAATACAATGTAAAACATTGTTTGCAAGTTAGAAAGACCGTTGGCACGTGCACCTTCAAACTGACCTTTATCAATTGACTCAAGTCCACCACGAACAATTTCAGCCAACATTGAAGACTCAAATGTACTCATAGCCACAACCGTAGCCCAAAATATTGGCAAGTGAATTCCTAACTTTGGTAAAGCAAAGTAAACAAAGAAAATAATCAATAGCAAAGGCAAGTTACGGATAATATTATTAATTGTCGCAACAAACTTTGAAAAATACGGTAATCTCTCAAATTGAATAATACCGATCACCGAACCTGCAATGAAACTTAAAATAACTGAAATAACTGAGACACCAACTGTAATGCCTAAACCACCCAACAAATATTGGACGTTCTGTGGTGTAAAGGCGTCAAAAATTCCTAATGTAACCATAATGTCCTCCTTAAGCCGCGTGCTTTAGTTTACGTTCAAGATGCTGCATGTAGTAACTCAATGGTAGTGTAATCACTAGATAGAAAAGCGCAACAATAATGTATGTGCCAAACGTATCAAATGTGTTAGCTGCAACCATATTACCTTGATACATCAAATCAAGACCACCGACAAAAGCCAAAATGGATGAGTTTTTTACCAAATTAATGAACTGGTTACCAAGTGATGGTAATGCTATTTTAAAGGCTTGTGGTAATACAATGTGTTGCATCGCCTGCCAGAAAGACAAACCATTGGCACGAGCACCTTCCATTTGTCCACTGTTCACTGATAAAATACCCGCGCGAACTGTTTCTGCAATAAAGGCTGATGTGTATAATGACAAAGCAATTGTCCCAGCAGTGAACCCATTCATTGGTATTAACTTTGCAACAACCAAGAAGAAGAAGAAAGTAATAATTAATAAGGGAATGTTACGAAAGACTTGCACATAGATGTTACCAACCTTTTGTACCCATTTTTGGGGTAAAATCTGCAAAATAGCAAAGAATGTACCCAAAATCATTGAAGCAACTAGCGCAATAATACTTGATAACAACGTATACCCAAATCCCTGCAAAAATGTCGAAAAATTATTCTGTAATAAATCCATTATTTCGCCTCCAATTCATGCCAATCGAGACCCGGCACATTGCTGAACCATTTTTTAATCAATTTATTGTATACACCATTTTTCTTCAATGTAGCCAAGGCTTTATTAGTCTCTCGAATCATTGGTCCTTGATCATTATCAAAGGCAATACCATAAGGTCCGTGTGTAAATGTGCCACCAACAATTTGATAATCAGGGTTTTCAGTTGCAAAACCATATAAGATCGCATTGTCAGTTGACATTGCTTGACCTTGTCCGGCCTTTAAGGCTTGCATGCCAGTTGCATAGTCTTGAACGGCCAACAATTTCGCTTTAGGTGCGAACTTTTTAGTTTCTTCCGCAGCTGTTGTACCTACGACCACAATAATCGTGTACTTTGAATCATTCATATCCTTAATTGACTTGATGCCCGAATCCTTTTTAACTAGAATTGATTGTCCGGCATCAAAATACTGTTTTGTAAAGTCAATAATTTTTTCACGTTCTGGCGTGATAGTCATTGTGGACACAGTGCCATCAATGTTAGTGTTTTTCAAAAGTTGAATTTTTGACGATGATGAAACAGGTACAAATTCAGCAGACATTGGCACACCAGTTTGCTTAGATAATTGTACAGTCAGCGCTTTGGCAATATCAACATCAAATCCTTTAGAAATACCTGTCTTTGTATCCATCAAACCGAATAATTTGGTATCTGCTTTAACACCCCACACAATTCGGCCCAGCTTTTCAACACGAGCCAAAGTGTCTTGATGTTCTTGGTTTTTCTTAGCGGTAGCTGTTGCCCACATTAGACCGAGGACAATAACGGCAGCTAAGACGATTGTAGCAATAATGCCGAACTGTCTTTTTTTAGCTTTTTCCATAATAATGTTGCATTAAAAATTTTACCGATTATTGTTGACATCCGTAACATTTTTAACACTTTTCCTCCCAATCTAAATTTTAGTGATGCTCAACTTGACTCAAGAATTGTTGCGCTCGTGGCTCAGTTGGATTATTAAAGAATGCTTCTGTTGAGCTATCTTCAAGAATTTGACCGTCAGCCATAAAGATAACACGGTCAGCAACTGCCTTAGCAAAACTCATTTCGTGTGTCACGACTAGCATGGTCATTGATGAATCTTTAGCAATATCACGCATAACATCCAAAACATCACCAATCATTTCTGGATCCAATGCAGAAGTAGGTTCATCAAATAGAAGGGCCTTCGGTTGCATAGCTAGTGAACGTGCAATCGCAACACGTTGCTTTTGACCACCAGAAAGTTCAGAAGGCATATTAGCAGCCTTATCTGCCAAACCAACTTTTTCTAACAATGCCATTGCCATTCTCTTGTTTTCAGCTTCGTCTCTTTTTAAAACAAGACGTGGTGCTAGCATGATATTTTCAATTGTCGACTTATTATCATACAAGTTAAAGTGCTGGAACACCATGCCGACATTTTTGCGAATACGGTTGATGTCAGTTTTAGGATCATGAAGGTCAAAACCGTTAACAAGTAACTGACCTTCTTGAATCTCTTCCAATCCATTAACGGTACGAATTAAAGTTGATTTTCCTGACCCAGATGGTCCAATCAAAACAACTGTTTCGCCCTCATCAATTTCCAAATTAATGTTCTTAAGCGCATGAAAATTCCCGTAATATTTCTCAACATTCTTAAATTCAATCATTGACATGACCTAATTCTCCTTTTCACTCGTTGTGATTGCCTTAAGCACTCACGATATCAAAAAAACTGGACGAACGTAGAGTTCTAGCCCAGTCTGTTCTAGTTCCATTTTACGCACATTTTGTTAATTTAGTCAAAGTTATGTCAGGTTTTATAACAAAAATATTAATTTCAACCTTTATTCAACAATAGCGTCGTTGACACCTTGCAAACGATACAAGTCATAGTAACGTCCTTTCTGTGCTAACAACGATTCATGCGTACCGCGTTCAACGACACGTCCCTCATCTAAAACAAGGATTAAGTTAGCATCCTTAATCGTCGATAGTCGGTGAGCAATAGCAATAGTTGTCCTATTTTCACGCATTTTTTTCAATGATTTTTGAATCAATGTTTCAGTCTCAGTGTCGACATTTGCCGTTGCTTCATCCAAAATTAAGATTTTAGGATCCTGCACAATAGTTCGCGCAAAACTAATTAATTGCTTTTCTCCGGCCGAAAAACCAGATCCACCTTCTTGTACTTTGGCGCTATACTGATTGTCTAATTTCTCAATGAAAGTGTTGGCACCTACAAATTGCGCAGCTTCCCTAACACGCACGTCAGAAATACTGTCATCGTACATTCGAATATTCGAAGCAATATCACCAAAAAACATAAATGGTTCTTGCAAAACTAATCCCATTTTTTGACGTAAGTTTTTCATACTAACATCTCGAATATCCTGCCCATCAATCAAGATTTCGCCACTTTGGAACTCATAAAATCGCATTAATGTATTAATTGTCGAGCTTTTTCCAGAACCTGTATGTCCTACCAAAGCAACTGTTTCACCCGGATGGGCCGTAAACGTCAGGTCCTTTAAAATTTGATGCTGACCATCATAACTGAAATTGACATGCTTAAATTCTATTTTGCCATCAGTAATATCGCCTTGCGCATTGGCATTTTGAGCAGGGGAATATGTTTCATCTGCTAAAATGCCCAAAATTCTGTAGCCAGACACCAATCCTTCTTGAAATGGACTGAATAAACTCATAATATTTTCTAACGGTCCAAAAATGTTATTTAAATAGGTAGTAAATGCATAAATTACACCAGCGGCCACCCCTGTATGCATTGATAATTCACCGAAATACCAAAGAATTAGGACTGTTGCACCACCTAGTAACATATCAATCATAGGTT
The DNA here is from genome assembly GCF_014634805.1 of Leuconostoc falkenbergense. Lineage (GTDB taxonomy): Bacteria > Bacillota > Bacilli > Lactobacillales > Lactobacillaceae > Leuconostoc > Leuconostoc falkenbergense. Next base: position 2,672 of record NZ_BMBS01000022.1, on the reverse strand, counting down.
CGAGTAGTAAGGCATCTGCCTTAACCATTTTAAATCTGGCATTAAAATATTCACCGTTGATTTTGGAAAACTCTTTTTTAAAGCGATCTTCTTGGTAAAACTCTTGAATCACATCAATACCAGTGATACTTTCGGCAATTTTTGCATTCAATGCCGACAACCTTTCTCGCATATGTCGAAAAAGGCTTGATGAAAACCGCTGATAAGCGATGATACTGGCAACAATAAAAGGCACAACAACTAACATAAGTAACGTCGCTTTCACGTCAACTGTCCACATACCAATGTAAGCACCAATCATGCTCATTACAGCAAATGTCAACTCCATAAAGAATCGCCAAAAGTCAGTTAACGACGCTGTATCATTGTTGACACGCGTTACTAGTGAACCAGCAGGCACTTGATCGAAAAAGCGCATTCCCAGCGTATGCAATTTTTTAAAGACACGAATTCGAATATCTTCTAAAGCATATTCACCTGCCACCGAAAAATAATAGGCATTCAAAGCGTCCGTGACAGCTTGTAAAATCCGAATAACAGCTACCAATACAGCAAAACTAATTGTTATTTGCAAAGGAACGCTTGTCGTTTGGTGCAAATAGTTTGTCATATAATAAGAAATCACACGTGGTGCAGCTGCCTGCAATAATGCAAAAGCAGCACCAATTAACAACGCCCAAATGAACATTGACCGAAATGGCTTAGCCATCTTGATTAACGTCCAGATGACATGAAGCTGTTCTTTTACTGGAATACTTTTAGCCCAAACTGATTCATTTTTTTCAGGCATTATTTTCCTCCTTCGCTGACAACTGTTCATCTAATTGAGTCGCTAACTGTTGTTGCGCATACATACGTGCGTACCAACCATTTAACGCCAACAATTCGGCATGCGTTCCACGTTCCTTGATTTGACCATCGTCAAAGACAATAATCTCATCAGCATTCATGACCGAACTAATACGATGAGCAGCAATAATAGTCGTTTTATCTTGTCGCTCTGAATTCAACGCACCCAAAATTTGTTTCTCCGTACGTGCATCAACAGCCGATAAGGCGTCATCTAATATCAAAATTTCTGGATCAACGATTAAAGCACGTGCAATGGCCAAACGTTGCTTTTGTCCACCTGATAGGCTAACACCATGTTCACCCACCTCAGTATCATATCCCTCTGGAAAACCTAAAACATCGTCGTGAAAAGCAGCTTTTTTTGCCGCCTCTTCAACTTCAACTGTTGTTTTAGTTAAATCTGCAAAGCGAATATTATCCAATACTGTCGTTGAAAACAAAAAATTTTCTTGCGCCACATAGCCAATTGCTCTCAAATAAGCTCTTAACTTATATTGCTTGATGTCAATGCCACCCACAGTGATACTTCCTTCGTAACCGTCAAACTGACGCAGCAATAATTTAATCAATGTGGTTTTACCAGAGCCAACACGTCCAACTAATCCTAACGTTTCACCAGATTTGATTTTCAAATGAACATCAGATAAGGCAGTTGTTGTCTCATCATCAGGGTACTTAAATTCATCAATGTCTATGGCAACATCACCATGAGCTAAAGTTTCACGACCTGACTCATCTTCAACAATAGCCGATTTCTCTGCTAAAATTTCCTGTACTCGCATGTATGATGCATTCCCACGTTCCAACACATTGAATAACTGTCCTAGACCAAACATGGGCCAAACTAATAAGCCTAGATAAGTAGAAAAAGAAACCAGTTGTCCGATCGTAATCGTCTGATTCGTTACCAAAGAACCACCGTATGTCACCATGACCACATAACTAATTGTCATCACAAGTGTTGCCATTGGACCAAACATTGAATCAATTTTAGCGACTTTTTTATTAATTTCAATTGTTTTTTTGACTTCACTTGTAAAAGATGCAACGTCTTGTTGTTCTTGTCCTAAAGTTTTAATCGCTTTGATGCCTGCAATTGACTCTTGCGATTTATTAGAAAGCCGTGAAAAAGCTTCTTGCGAGGCAGTGAAAGCACGTCTAATCTTTGGTGATAAGTAACGAACACCCCAAGCTAGCAAAGGTAGTGGCAAAACGCCAATGAGTGTCAAGCGCCAATCAACGACAAAAGTCATTGAAATGACAGTGAAGATAATAATGACAATCGAATCAACTAACATCAACACACCACCAGAAGCGACGCGTTGAATTGCCGAAAGATCGTTGGTCGCATGTGCCATTAAATCTCCGGTACGGCGACGTTGATAAAAGGTTGTATCCATTTGCATATAATGATCAAATAATCGTTGCCTTAGTGTTCGTTCCAGCAAAGCAGATCCTTGAAAGATATGTGTGATCCATGCGTAACGAAAACCATACATTAAAATAGAAAACAGTAGAATACCACCACCATAAATCACTAAGCTTTGACTAGTGACTTGTCGCGCCACTAAAACATCAGTAAAGCGACCAATGAGTGCCGGTGATACCATTTGTGAAATTTCCGTCAGCAACAAAAAAGACAACCCTAAGATGTAGAGCCGCTTATTAGCCTTGAAAAACCACATTAACTTACTAAAAATACTCATTTTCTCTCCAAACTAAGCAAAATTAAAGTTATCTAATAGGTAGATTGTAAAATTAAACCGAACACTTGAATAAAAAAGCCGCAGCGCCTTTAATGGTAATTGTCTAAAACAACC
>NZ_BMBS01000021.1 GCF_014634805.1 Leuconostoc falkenbergense | reverse complement strand
ACTCAACTGGCAATCACCACGAAAGGTTTTTCAGCAGTTTGCAGTGTTCGGTTAATTCTTGCAATCTACCATATTTAGAAAATCTTACTAATAAAATATTAAAGACAAAGGCGATTAGCAATAGAATCATAACGTCGCCAAATGAACGGCCAAACGTTTTTTCTAATCCATCTGTCACAGCATTTTGACCAAAGTAAGGATCAATCACTGTTGCCGTTAAATGAAAGCGGTCTTTCAGTCCTGTTAGTATCGGTCGGAAACTTGTTACCAGTCCGTTTGATCCAACAATTAAGATCATGTAACCAATCGTGGCTTTTAGAAAACCAGCCAAACTTTCATACCACGGCTTTTTCTCTAACATGTAACCAATCAAGACAATGAAACCAATCATGTAGGCTGGTTGAGTCAAAATGTTATTGGCAAAAAATTCCCAAATAGCTAATATTCCTGCGAATATATTATTCATCATGCTCTCCTCATTGTTCAGCAGGGATTTTATCAAATTGATTCATCACTTGAACGAAATCGTCCATTGATTCAACATCTGACAACGCTTCAATCACACCATCTGTCATCAATAACGACATTAAATTTTGAATATTCTCTAGGTGTTGCTTTTCATCCTTAGCTGCTAGCGTGAAAAATAGCTTCCCTTGTTTTTCAACATTGCCATCTTCAAACGAAACAGCTTCATTAAATTTGGTGAAACTAATACCTGTTCCTAAAACACCCGGTCCCGTAGCTAATGCGTGTGGCATCACCACACCAGGTACAATGACAATATAGGCGCCATTGTCTTCAACATTTTTAATAATTTCATTAATATATTGCTCGGTAATAATTCCCTTTTCTTTGAGATTTTCACCCGCAACACGCAACGACTCCCGTCAACTTGATGGCGTGTCATGGTAAATTCTTACCAAGTCGTTGTCGTAAAAGTAATTAAGCATTGTCATTTTGATTACTCCTTATAAGAATGAAGGGAATGGCACATCATTATCTTTTGAAAAGACATCTGAGAAGCCACGATCATAATGATATTGAATCTTGTTTTGATCTTCTGGGAAAGTGTAACTACCACCAACACGCCATACAAATGGGTGGAATTGATAGTTAAGCGTGTCTTTTTTCATTTCCCATAATTTAACGATTTCTTGCGGATCAGCGTCGAAATTTGACCAAATATCATAATGTACAGGAATCACAACTTTGGCTTTCAGGTCCTCGGCTGATCGCAAAACATCAATTGATGTAACTTTATCCGTTATGCCACGCGGATTCTCACCATAGTTAATAATTTCAACATCAACATGATTCTCATTGCCATGTTTAGCAAACATATTTGACATATGCGAATCGGCGGCGTGATATAGATTCCCACCAGATGTTTTAAACAGATAATTGACAGCAATTTCGTCCATATCTTGTGGTAGCGAATCTTTGATTGTGACATCGTTATCGACGGTTAATAGTGCTGTTCGATCAAAAGCTTCCAAAGCCTTGATTGTAACCGACTTCACGGTCACTTCATCTCCTGGGTGAACAACAATTGTGCGTTCTTCAGGAACTCCCCAACCTTTCCAAATATCAACAACCGCTTGAGGACCAATAAATTTCGTTTCTGGACCACTATTTTGTAACACAGCCGCTGCTGTATTGATGTCTAGGTGATCTGAATGGATATGTGTCACCAATAAGGCATCGACATTTTTAACAGCATAAGGATCAATAACGAATGGTTGTAGACGTAAGTTCGGTTGCATCTTTTGCACGCCACTCATCCTCATCATTTGATGTCCTTGTTTCATCAAACCTGAACCATGTGTTTGCTTACCAGTACCATTCCATAGGTCAACTAGAATATTGGTGTCTTCATGTGTCTTCAACCAAATACCATTATTGGCTAACCACCACATCCGGAAATTCTTTTCGGGTACTTTTGATTGTTCAATTTCTTCATTTAACCAAGTACCCCATTCTGGGAATGTATTCTGAATCCAATTTTCTCGTGTTGCCTCTTGAATTGTTGTTGCTTTTGCCATTTCTTTAAACCTTCTTCCAAACTTTTTTAAAATGTATGCGCTTACATTTGCTGGTACAATTACATTATGGTTGAGAATTAAAAAAATAAACAGTCCCATTACCTCACAATGAAAATGCTTGAATGAGACTGTAATCAATCACTTGCTCATTGTAAAATCAAAGTGAATATACGTTTTGGAAAGGAACACTAATTATGAGCGTACCAAATATGAATTACACCACATTCATTAACTACATAGCCAATCAAGATCTGCTCCCAAATGTTCAAACGATGTCTAACCGACTCAATTTATCTAGTCGTAAAATCTATTACTTATTACAAAGCGCCAATTCTGATTTGCGTTCATCAAATCTACCCTTTTTGGCACCAAACACCAGAATTACACAAAGCCAAATTGCCGTTTTGAAAGCAAAATTATCTCATGTTCCTTCAGATGATTATATTAATTCCTATGAACGACAACTGATTATTGATATTTGTTTGGCACTACCACTTAAAAAATGGACATTATCTGCTTTCCAAACATTATTTTCTGTCTCTAGAAATACGGTTCTCCGTGATATATCAGATCTCAAAAAGCGAGAGACATTTAAACCAGTTTTTTCGAAAAAATCAGGTTTTGAGTTTTCAGAACCGTTGTACGACTCATTCGTGCATGCCTATAACGGCCTAGCCTTACTGCAAAGTCATAAGAATGCACTATCGTATTTTATACGGTCACTGGATAAACACATACCTTACTCAAAATTTTTATTAATCAGCGAAAAATTGAAAAACATGTATCAAGATTCTCTAGGCAAAAAGATATCAATTTCCAATGCTTTAACGTTAACTATTTTTTCAACGCTTGCTTCGCTGTATAGTGAACTAGATCCTATTGCACAGGAAAGTTTATTTACATCCGCTGACGTGGTTTCTTTTACCAAACGCAAAGAAAACGATATTATCAATGACTTCTCAATGATTACCAAAACAAATTTTTCATTAGATATGCCAGACGCCGTCAAATTATTTCTAACCTTGCAACTACTGAGTGTGACGAAAGAACAGGATAACCATTTCAGTGCGCGTGCCTTTCAAGATCTTTTAGTTGTCAGTCATGAAATCGTTAAAGCTTTTGTCCTCACTTCAGATATTAAGATCAGTCAAGCTGATCAGGAAGTTTTAACACGCAAAATACAAACACAGCTCAAGCCCTTTTGGTATTCATCTAAGTACCAAAGTATTACCGTGTATGACTACTTATATCACAATGAAACCTTTGAAAAATACGTCACCGACGCACTGAGTCAAATCACTAATCGATCACTGTATCAACGTTTATTCCCTTTTGGACTGCTAACCGATCAGATTAGCATTCTAGCAATGATTTTTTACAATTTTAGCTTGTCACACGAAAAAATTCATAAATTACACATTTTGATGGTGACATCGCTCCCAATTTATAGTCAAAATCTTTTTGAAACATTAATCAAACGTAGTAGTTCTGCACCATGCGAACTATCAATTGTCTCGCTTAATGATTTTGAAAACTCGTCAAATGAACCCAATCAGTTTGATTTGATTATTACGGAATCGACTGAAATTGCGACGAAACAACCTACTTTTCTGATAGACAGTGAGCTGTCGGATAGTGAGTTTGACCGACTAAAAATGGTAATATCTCAAATTAACGTTACCAAGAAAGAGGAAAGCCTAACATGACGCCAAAATTAATTGCCTTGGATATGGACAATACATTGCTCAAATCCGACCGTACGCTATCACACAAAAATGCTACGATTTTGAAAAAATTACATGATGATAACCATCATATTGTTTTAACAACCGGTCGCCCATTTCCAAATGTACAACCCTTCTTAACACAACTAGATTTAAGCAAAAATGATGACTATGTCATCTTGTTCAATGGTGGTGTGGTTAAAAATATTAGTACAAATGAAACACTCTTAAACAAGCGTTTTATGCTTAGTGATATGTCTGAAATTTTCAATTTAATCCATAATCTTAAATTACCTATTGATATTGTTTGTCCAGAAATTGTCTATTCTATTGCAGACTTTGGACAGTCTAACTATGTTAACTTAATTGGTAAACTGCTGCATTATCAGCAAGTTAGTATCACTGATTTGCCAACAACGTTAACATTTAACAAATTTGTCGTCTGCGAAACAGAAGACAAATTGAACTATCTCGAAAATATTCTTAATCACACACCTGTGTTAACCAAGAATATTTCATTTACAAGATCTCGGCGAACGCTGCTAGAATTTGTACCTACCAACGTCAGTAAAGGCGCTGCACTCAAAGTGTTACTAAAAAAATTATCCCTAACTTCAAAAGATTTGATTGTTTTTGGGGATGAGGCTAACGATCTATCCATGTTTAAACTCGCCACTGTATCAGTAGCCATGGCTAACGCTATTCCACTAATTAAATCGGCAGCCACGGATATCACCAGTAGCAATGAGGAAGATGGTGTCGCAACATTTTTATCATCCTACTTCAACCTCTAAAACTATCACACAACGCATTCACAAAAAATCAAATGTATAAAATTGGTATACATTTAATTTTTTTATTCTGACGCTGTATAATTTTGTCTATTCCGAAAATGTAAGCGTTTTCAACAAAGGAGAATACTATCATCAAACTTAAATTATTCATTGATATGGACAACACTATCGTTGATACCTTGCCTGTATTAAATGCCGAAAATGATAAGCCGCATCTATATCAGTTTAAAAAACCAGATCAAATTCCTGGCATTTTTCGAAATTTACCACCTTTACCTGACGCTATTGATAGCATTTATGCCCTGTCTAAATACTATGATATGTACATTTTATCAACAGCGCCTTGGCAAAACCCTAGTGCTTGGGAAGATAAAATTAGTTGGTTAAATGATTTCTTTGGCAATCAGCCAGATAGCCCATTTTATAAAAAAGTTATTCTGACACACCAAAAAAATTTGAATAAAATTGCTGGTGCCATTTTGCTAGATGATCGTCCCTATCATGGTGCGCATGATTGGGATGATCCCGAATTAGATTCATTTTGGTTACAATATGGTCACGATAAAGAATTGGTATGGTCAAAAAATCTGGTTAATTTTTTAATTGAAGTTGCCAAATCCAATCAGGACTCAATTCGCGATAAAATTTTTTCAGTTAATAATAATTATCACTATTCACTCCATCAAACGGATCAAACATTTAAAAAAGAAAGTTGGGAATAACTCATGACAATCGTTTCTGGTAAAGAAATCGTTCAAACAGCACGTCAACAAGGCTATGCCGTCGGCGCCTTTAATACAAATAATCTTGAATGGACACAAGCCATTCTGCGTGTTGCACAAGCAAAACAAGCTCCTACCATCATCGCTGCTTCGATGGGTGCCATTAAATATATGGGTGGTTTTGAAACCGTTGCTCATATCGTGCGCGACCTTGACCAATCATTTGGCATTACTGTCCCCATTGCCATTCATCTCGATCATGGTGATTACACTGCCGCTAAAGCTGCCATCAAAGCTGGCTTTACATCAGTTATGTTTGATGGGTCACACTTACCGTTAGCAGAAAACTTAGAAAAAACACGTGAGATTGTAGCGTTAGCTCATGAACAAAATATTTCAGTTGAAGCTGAAGTAGGCAGTATTGGTGGCGAAGAAGATGGTATCATCGGCACTGGTGAAATCGCGCCTATCGACGATGCGGTTGCCATGATACAAACGCAAATAGATTTTTTTGCAGCAGGGATTGGTAACATTCATGGTCGCTATCCAAAAGATTGGCAAGGGCTAAACCTCGCTCACCTCAAAGACTTAACAACTACTTTAGATAATATGACACACAGTCAGGTACCATTTGTCTTGCATGGCGGCTCTGGTGTCCCAGATGATCAAATTAAAGCAGCTATTAGCATGGGTGTTGCCAAAGTCAATGTGAACACTGAAGCCCAGCTGGCATTCCATCAAGCGCTAAGAGACTTTATTTTAACTGATCAAGATTTGATTGGTAAAAATTACGATCCTAGGAAACTATTAGCACCCGGCGTCACGGCCGTAGAAACGAGTTTGGCAGAACGTCTGGCTGTTTTCGGTGCTTCATCACACTAAAAAAAAACGCTAACACAATCATTACTGTGTTAGCGTTTTAGATATCGACTGACACGCCACTATCGCGTCAACCGCCCAAATAAGCTTTTCTCACATCGTCTGAAGCCAGTAATTCAGCACCAGTACCAGTCATCGTAATTTGACCACTTTCTAAAACATAGCCACGATCGGCAATCTTCAACGCTTGATTAGCATTTTGCTCAATTACTAAAACTGTCACGCCCTGTGCATTGACAGTCTTGATAATATCAAAAATTTTTTCAATAAATAATGGCGCCAATCCCATTGACGGTTCATCTAGTAGCAATAACTTCGGCTTAGCCATTAGCGCGCGTCCCATTGCTAACATTTGTTGTTCGCCACCAGATAAAGTTGCTGCATCTTGATTACGCCGCTCCTTTAAAATTGGAAATTGGTCGTAAATCAGCGCGTATTCTGACTTCAAATTAGTGCCTTTATCACGTGTAAAGGCACCTAATTGCAAATTTTCTTGCACTGTCATGCCAGCAAAAACGCGTCTACCTTCTGGTACTTGGGCAATTCCGCTAGACACAATTTTTGCTGAATCCATCCCTAAAATATCTTGATTTTGAAAATTGATGTGCCCAGAGGTCGGTTTGGTTAAATTTGAAATAGTTCTCAAGATTGTCGTTTTGCCAGCGCCGTTTGCGCCAATTAACGACACAATTTCATTATCATGCACAGTAAAATTGACATTTTGTACAGCTTTGATTGCGCCATAACTGACATTTAAATTTTCAACAGTTAACAATGCACTCATGTATCGTTTTCTCCCAAATATGCGCGGATGACATCGGCATTTTGCTGTATTTCTGCCGGTGTCCCGCTTGCCAATAATTTACCGTATTCCAGCACATACAATCGCTCACTCACCGCCATGACCAAATTCATATCATGCTCAATTAGGATAATGGTCATCTTAAATTCCTGTTGCACTTGTTTAATAAGGCGAGTCAAATCCGCGGTTTCTTGAGGATTCATCCCCGCAGCAGGTTCATCCAAAAACAAGATTTTTGGTTTAGTCGCCAATGCTCGAACAATCTCTAAGCGTCGTTGCTGCCCATACGGTAAGTTAGTAGCTAAAGTATCCTGAACACCCAACATATCAAAAATTGACAATAATTGACGCGCCTCATTTTTTAAAGTCGCTTCATGCTTGTAAAAAGATGGCAGTCGCAATATCGCGTCCCATGTGTGGGCTCGAGTATGCGAATTCATTGCAATCATAACGTTTTCCAAAACCGTACGGCTTTCAAATAAACGGATATTTTGGAACGTCCGCGCAATGCCCAATCGTGCTCTTTTAGCCGGTGATTGCTGATTCACTATGGCTAACTTTTGACCATCAAACAAGGCCACATCGCCCTCGGTTGGCCGATAAACGCCGGTCAACAGATTAAATAATGTCGTTTTACCTGCGCCGTTTGGACCAATTAAACCAATTAATTCATTTTCGGAAGCTTCAATATTGACGTGATCAACTGCTGTGACACCACCAAAGCGAATACTTAAATCATGCGTTTTCAGTATGGTCTGTGTCATGTCCATCTCCTCCATCAAATAGCCATTTTTTTAAAGATAATTCACGACTGCCAAAAATGACTTGCGGTCTGATTAACATCACGACAATTAAGATAACGGAATAAATAACCATACGTAATGAACCAAAATTTTGTAACAATGTGTCTAAAATACCCAAAGCAATAGCCGTAATTACCTTGCCGCTCATTGACCCAATCCCGCCGATGACAATGATGATTAAAATCATAATACTTTGCATAAATGCATAGTCTTTAGGCGCAATAGATTGAATAAAACTTGCCCGTAAACTACCAGCCATAGCTGCAAACAAGGCGCCCAATACAAAGGCGATAACCTTATATTTTGTCGTATTAATACCTAATGATTCAGCAGCAATTTCATTGTCTCGTACTGCAATAATCGCTCTTCCCGGCATACTACGGACAAAATTAACCACAATAATTAGCGTGATAACCGCTAAAATATAGACCAATTGCCAACTAACAAACGGCGCAATACCAAAAATACCGGCTGGTCCGTTAGTAATTTTTAAGTTCATAATGACAATACGAATGATTTCTGCAAATCCTAGCGTTGCAATCGCTAGATAATCACCACGTAAACGTAAAGTTGGTATCCCAACGATTAAGGCAACGATACCACTCACAGCGATACCAGTTACCATGCCTACAATAAAGCCCATAACACCGGGCATAACTGCCATAATTAGGGCCGTTGCATACGCCCCAATCGCCATAAATCCGGCGTGGCCTAGCGAAAATTGCCCCGATATCCCCACAACCAAATTCAAACCCAATGCCGCAATCACATTGATGCCGATCAACACAATCGTTGTGACGCCATAATGTCCGATTAAGCCAACCATTTGTGCCATGAAAATCAAAACGAAGCCCATGGCAGCCATTGCTGCCCACGACAATGTGTATTTAATATGCGTTTGATCCATTACACCTTCTCCCGCTTGTTTTTACCCAAAATACCAGTCGGCTTTATCAACAAAATAACAATTAACATCGCATACACGACGGCGTCTTTATAAGCAGAAAACGAAGTCGCTTGTACCATTGTTTCTAATATACCGATCAGCCAGCCACCAACGGCGGCTCCGGGAATAATACCGATACCACCCAAAACAGCTGCAACAAAGGCTTTCAACCCCGGTGTCATGCCCATCAAAGGATCGATGCTATTGTAATAAAGTCCAATCAACACACCACCAGCCGCAGCCAATGCTGATCCAATGGCAAAAGTAAATGAAATCGTGTGATTAATATTGATGCCCATCAAAGTTGCAGCATCAGGATCTGCTGACACCGCCCGCATTGCCCGACCCATCTTAGTGCGTTTGACAACATACGTTAGCAATAACATCAACACGACTGATGTCACGGCAATGATGAGTTGAATGTTGGACACTTGAATCCCATAAAAATGGTATTGCACAGTCTTAATAGCTTGCGGAAAAGAACGTTGATCAGACCCATATAGGTACGTCATGCCATTTTCCAGCAAAAATGATATACCAAGCACTGAAATTAACACCGCTATCCTTGGTGAATGACGTAGTGGCCGATATGCAATATATTCAATCAAAACCCCAATCACCGCGCTGACTGCCATCGCCAAAATCAAAGCAATGAAGAAATTTAAGTGTAGCACTTTGATAAAAAAATAACCGAAATAGGCACCAAGCATATAGATATCGCCATGTGCAAAATTAATTAATTTGATAATACCGTAAACCATTGTGTAGCCTAATGCTAATAACGCATAAACGCTGCCTAACATCAGTCCTTTGATTACTTGCTGAATGAAAAGTGTCATTTTAACCTCAAAATTTGATCAACACGTCAACTCTGTGTAACGCTTGAATTACTTCACGACCACAGCAGATGACTCTTTACCATTAGTCATGCCAACCATCACCATTGACTTCACCGGATTATGGTCTTTGTCAATCGACATCTTTCCCGTAACGCCTTCAAAATTCTTCAAATTTGCCAAACCTTTGGTAATCGCCGCCTTACTTGTTGAATTTTCATTTTCAATTGCTGCTTTAATCATGCGAACCGAATCATAGGCCAAGGCTGTAAACTGTGATGGCTCTTTGCCATAGGCTTTCTTGTAGGCTTTTGCAAATGGCGTTGCCACTTTGGTTGCCGGTGCATCAACTGAGAAATGAGCAGCATAATAAACATTACTTGTATTTTTGTTGCCCGCAATCTCAGCAGTTTTAGGATCACCAATACCATCAGGACCAATAACTGGCACATTAATGCCCATATCGCGCATTTGCTTCAAAATGGCACCACCTTCAGTATAGTAACCATTGATAACCACAGCATCAAACTGCTTATCTTTTATCTTGGTCAAAACAGCTTGAAAGTCCTTGCTGCCTTCTTGATAGGACTCAACGTCAACAACCTTGCCCTTATATGCTTTCTTGAACGCAGCTGTAATGCCTGTCCCATAATCTGAGGAATTATCTTGGAAAATAACGACATTCTTGGCTTTCAAATTTTCAGTCGCAAATTGTGCCATCTTTGTGCCCATAAACGAATTCTTATATTGGGCTCGGAAAACATAAGGCTGAACTTTTCCATTTTTTTGTATCGTAATATTATCAGCGCCGGCAGTTGGTGAAATCATTGGCGTCTTCCCTTGTGTCGCGACTGGGACTGCTGCTTGAACGCCTGATGTGATAACAGGTCCTACAATTGCACTCACTTTTTCATTGTTAATCAAGTTGCTTGTCACTGACGCTGTTTCTGTATTATCCGTCTTGGCATCTTTATTGATAATCTTAAATTTGTAGCTTTTACCCTTAACCTTGACACCACCATTAGCATTGATTTGCTTGATGGCAAAATTAGCCCCATCTTGCTCGGCTTTACCATACGAAGAGGCGTCACCTGATGTGTCAAATACGCCACCAATTTTAATTACAGTCGATGATGATGCCTGATCTGACTGACGGTTCATTACCCCATATCCAATAATGCCGCCAACTGCGACGACAAATACTGCCCCAACAATTACAATTTTTTTCATTCTTCCTTCTCCAATTCTCTTCTCTGCGTACCTTCTTTTTCGCAAATAAAAAACCCATGAATATCAAAATTCATGGGTTTAAATCGTTAATCATGATAATAGACATACTCATCATTTCAACACCCATGAAAACTGATTACCAGTTAGTCATGAGCGCGAAAAACCTCGTCATGACTTACAGCATGAGGAGGAGAAGGAGGGCTTGAGATGAGATTTGTGTTTGATTCATGTTTTGCATGATGTGTTGCCTCCAATTTCTTAATATTTAATATCATACAAGACGCACAAAATATTGTCAACAACTAATAAGATGAGAAAAGTTATCATTTCAAGTTGATTTAACACGCTTGGACGTCCTGAACAGCTGTAAAATCTACTGCTATCGCCTGCTTATATCATTTGAGTTAGTTAATAATCGTCATTAAAATTGGCACGACAACCAAGCTCAAAAGCGTCGATTCTGTGACCATAATGGCTGCATAATCCGCATCCGCACCGTACAAACTAGCAACTACTGGCGCATTAGTCATCACAGGCATTGCCGACTGCAAAATAAAGACTTGCTTCATCAAGATTGGTACATCAGCTTTCCACAGCAATACAAACATCACCATTGGCGCTAAAATAAAGCGACCAAACAAGATACCAAGACTATATTTGTTCACTTTTAGGTTATGCAATCCGGCACGTTGCACGGCTATACCAATGAAAAACATAGATAATGGCACCGTTAAACTACCCACGTATTGTAAATCAGAGGCAATAAATGTGGGTAATTTAATTTGGAAAACAACCAACAACACACCTAAAATGAATCCCAACAACGGTGGTGAAAATACTTTTGCTAGAGTTGTTTTGATATCAAAACGCCATTCCCCTTCACCATCTCGTTGAATTAAATAAGTGCCCAGTGTCCAAAAGAAGGTCGTGTTAATCATGTAGTAAACCAACACATATGGCAAACTTTTAGTGCCAAACAGCGCCATGTTGATGGGTAGACCAACAAACACCGTGTTTGAATTAAAAAACATGGACTGGAACAAACCACGTCTGTTTTTACGAATTGCTAATATGCGTGCAAATGCCACAGAAATTGCAAATAAGACCAACATTGAAATGATTGGAAATTTAATATCTGGTAGCAAACGTCCTAGCTCATCTTTAGTAAAATCTTGCGTGATGGTATTCACCATGTACATTGGCAAAGCCACTTGTGTGACAATACGTGCAATGATTTGTCCACTTTTGTCGGTAAACCACTTAGCACTCGCCAATGAATAACCAATGGCAATCATCACCAAAATTACTAAAACACCCTGTATACTTTGAAAAAAAACAGCCAAAACATCGCCTCTTTAAAATGTGAGATTTAAATTAAAAACATTCACATGTTATCATATCATTTACTGTTCTCATTTGCATCTGTTAATTTTAAAAACTCATAAAATTCTGCATCTAAACAAAAAGCAGTGAACATTTGCCCACTACTTTTCGACGTTACGGCGTCTCGCTCAACGTCCATGTTAATTCTGATTCTAGCTGTTTGCCAAGCAATGCTGTATTAAGCACAGTGCTTGGGTTCAACCAAATGCTGAAGTTTTTGGTTGTGTCATGATTAAAAGCAATATTCTTGGTCGCAGTCGCTGATGTGCCCGACCAGAAACTGCTAGCACTCGTTGATAAATCACTAGTGCCATATTTAATCTTCAAGTTTGACTTAGCAATCGTAGCTGATTCACCATCAGTTATCCAGTCGCTTGTTTGCGCCACGGTAACATTATACGTTGTAATGTTATCTAAATCTTCTAAGGCTACTGAACCAGTTGTCATGTTGGTTGCCAGAGGGCTATTGCCATTAAAGAAGTCACTGGCTGCTAACGTGCCAAATGTAAGTGATGAAATTGTATCAATCGCAGGCGTTGATGCCTCTGCTTTGTTAGCCCAGACATAAGTCACTGGTTCTGTTCTATCAGCGTACATTTCTGTCGTTGTGACCATTGCACCCTTAGGATTAAATTCTGTTCCTGTGCCAACAATTTGCCAACTAGCAGCAGTTGTTGTGTAGCTTGTACCCGGAATCGTTGTACCGGCTGCTGGGGCGGATCTGAAGCTAGGATGAGCAGCGAATTTAACGTTCGGTCCTAGGGTGATTTTCCAGAGATCAAAAGTATTAAAGAACATAGAAACAACCGCAGGACTAGATGTACTCCAATTTGAAATATCCAAAGTCCTTAACCGTGTGGCCTGATAGAACATATAATTCATATTAGTGACATTTGTGACATCCCAATCACTCAAATCCAAACTGGTCAACCTACTAGTGTCACTGAACATAGAACTCATATTAGTGACATTGGTGACATCCCAATCACTCAAATCTAAACTGGTCAACCCACTAGTGTTACTGAACATAGAACTCATATTAGTGACATTGGTGACATCCCAATCACTCAAATCTAAACTGGTCAACCCACTAGTGTTACTGAACATAGAACTCATATTAGTGACATTGGTGGTTTTAAAATTAGTCAACGTTAAGTTGGTTAATGCTGACATAGAACCAAACATGGCATACATGTCCACGGTACTTGCACTCCGACCAACACCCCAATCGGTGAGGTCCAGTGTTGTTAACGAGTCCGCGTCATAAAACATATATCTAAATGATAACACCTCAGTCACATCCCAGTCTTGTATGTCCAGACTTGTCACACCGCTTTCTTCGAACATATTATTCATCCTAACAACATTGGTAGTCTTAAAGTTCGTCAGATTTAAATCTGTCAAAGTAGTAGTATAAGCAAACATCCCACTCATGGCTACATTTGTTACGTTACGTGTTACTCCCCAGTTAGACAAGTTTAAGCTGGTTAAATTTTCGGCCCGACCAAACATAAAAGCCATACCAGTAACGTTACTTACATCCCATTCACTGAAATCTAAGCTTGTCACACCACTTTTCCAGAACATATAATTCATGTTGGTGGCATCAGTACTCTTAAAATTCGTCAAATTTAAATTATTAAGAGCACTCGTTTCCGTAAACATATAGGTCATGTTTACATTGGTAGCTGTGGGGAGATCCCAACAATTCAAAAAGCTGATTGTGCTGCATTTTGCTCTATCAAACATATACGAAAAACTACTCACAGTATCAAGATTCCAATTGTCGTCAAGCACTACTGCAGTAACGGTGCTGTTTGCAAACATACTAGCCATAGTTGTTATATTTTTCGCTGTTGTGTTAGTAATATTTAAGTTTGTTAATTCAGTGGTCGTAGCAAACATACCACTCATATCGACTGTTGTAGCAACGTCCCCAATATTCCATTCACCAAGAGTCAAAGTTTTCAACTTACTACCTCCGAACATACTCTTAAAAGTTGTTACTTTTGTGACATCCCAATCACTTAAATCTAAACTAGTCAATCCTACTTGCGAGAACATATTTGACATATTTGTCACGTTTTTTGTTTGAAAATTAGTCATATCCAAATTTGTTAAACTAGTCGCATTAAACATACCTGCCATTTTAACGTTATTAGCAGTGCGACCAACACCCCAACCTGATACATTCAGGCTTGTCAAGCTTGTACTACTAAACATATAAGTAAAATCAGTTACTTTTGTCACATCCCAATCGCTCAAATCCAAATTTGTCAATTTGACGCCGTAAAACATTTGATACATATTAGTGACATTAGTGGTTTTAAAGTTCGTCAGATTTAAATCAGTCAAACTACTAGTGAATTGAAACATCAATGACATATCCACACCTGTTGCAGTTCGTGCTCCTCCCCACCCCGATAGATTTAATGCCAAAAGGTTAGCAGCGCCGTAGAACATGCCATAAAAATTATTAACTTTTGTCACATCCCAACTATTAATGTCTAAACTAGTTACACCGATACAACGAAACATCAATGACATATTTGTCACGTTTTTTGTTTTAAAGTTACTGAGGTTCAAATTAGTAAGTTTACTTGTTGTAGAACTCCAAAACATATATGACATGTTAACCGTAGTTGCCGTTCGACCATCTCCCCAACCTGATAAATTCAATGTGGTTAATTCTAGCGTAGCATAAAACATATACGCAAAAGTCGTCACTTTATCAACATTCCAGCTACTCAAATCTAAGCTTGTCACACCACTACCTCTGAACATATAAGACATGCTTGTCACGTTACTGGTAACGAACGTACTCAAATCTGGTGTTGACAAAGCAGTAGTCTGATAAAACCAATATGACATGGAAGTCACAGAGGAAGTATTAAAATTATTCAAATCAATTAACTCGCTTAACTGGGTCAAGTTAGCAAACAAATAGGTCACAGCCGTTGGCGCAACAACACCACTTTCAAACTGAATGCTTGTGACGTCTGCCGGTGTCACACCCGCATTAGTTAAATTATTGTCAATACGTTCTGCTAGCGTACCCGCCCCAAAAACCAACAGGCCAGTATCAGAATCAAAGGTCCAAGTGGAATCACCGTTGGTGTTAGTTGTAATCGCTTTTGGTGCTTTATTTTTGGCAACCGGTTTCTGGCTATCAGTGGCTTCAGGCGCTTCTTTGACTTCAGCTTCTGACACCCCACTATCTTCAACCGGTTCCTCCGCTGTTTCAGGCTCATCTACTTCTGGATCTGATGATGGTTCCTCAGAAGATGGCTCACCAACATTAGCGTCCACACGTTGAATGAGTTCCTGCAAGTCAGAACGTCCCTCATTTGGCAAACGCATTTTAGTTGTTGTATTGCTGTCATCATGGTCCGCTAATTGCGAAGCAGTAACTGCTTGAACAGGTCCAGTAAGTGTTAATATTGTGATTAAAATTATTAAAGTTAGTTGTTGTTTTAGACGCATATCTTCACCCCTAACCCTCATTCTACTAGGGGGGTGGAAGATAAGACGACTTTTAAGTGAACAACTTGTGAATTTTGTGAACTCTTTTGTACTTGCCACTCACTAAAAAAACTTACCTAAAATTCGGTAAGTCTGATCATATCGCATTAATTTTTATCATTATAATAAGTAATTGTTCGTTCATTAATCGCTTGAATATCACGGTAATTATCTGGATAGTGGTCGTGTAGCACCGCCTTATCTTCTGATGAAATAGCCACAGGCTCAGTCAACACAAGCCATTGAATATCATGACGAAGTGGTGGTGTTGTGAGTGAGCCAACATAGTGGAAATAACTATGATCATCTGGCAACAAACGCATCAATGTTGCCGAATTGACCTGATTATCATAGATATTCTGAACAGCACCAGTTGTTACATTGGCACTAACATCCCCAAAACTAGCCAATACTAAGGTTTGATCCTCATGTTGAAAAACAAAGTGGGTCTCCACATCATGTCGTTGACCATTCACCAAGTGTTCTGCCCCATCATGAAAGTGAAAGCGTTCGAGTTCCCAAATTTGATTATCAAGGCGTAACTGCCCATGAACTAGGAATTGCTCGCCTATTTCACGATCATCATATTGCACCTTATCTTGGAAAGAAATCTCTAATTGCCCAGTTTTTTGAGGTTGAACCGACTGCGTCGCAATGTCGATTGGTGACTGATAAGCTGTATCATCTGGCTGACGCCAATTTTCTTGTTCTGTATAATCTAAATGCCGCATGTCATTCTCCTTTGCACTATTCTACCATTAAAAGTTTTATTCTCTTACAAAAAATTAAGGGCATTTTTTGCGATATTGTCCCTCTTTTTTTGTCCATTTTTTCACATGCGTAAGACAAGATTTTCAGAAAATCATTTAAAATTTAAAATTCTTAAACTTTTCTTTACATTCACAACCTTATCCATATTTATCCCCTAGGCTGTTGATTCCCAAGGGCTTAGCAATTTTTATAAACAAAGCCCTACACAAGTTATCCACATATCCACAAGTTGTTCACGTTATCATGTGGATATTGTGGATAACCAACCTCGCATATTGTCTTTTCACACGTTTTCCTGTGCATAATCATGTTGATGTGTGGATAACCCACACATTTGTTCGTCTCATTGTCCACATTCGTGCTTTTTGGTTGTCCACAACTGTTGATATTCTCTAAAGTTGTCGTTACCCTGTGGAAAACTCGTTTTCTTATTGTTATAATTATCTTTGCTACTGCTTCTAAACTTTTAGAAACACAGTCAGTTCAATCCATGATCGACGCTAAATCTAACCAGCGTTTGATCGTCATTTTTGACTTGAACGCTTTTAGGAGAGAGATACGTGACTAAACCAATCACAAAAGAAGAATTGTGGTCTAAAGTCCAAGCTGAATTTTTCACAAAACTCGGTCGTGTGACTTTTTCTACCTATATAGAACCACTCAAACCCATAACGCTAGAAGATACTAGTTTGACGCTATCTGTCCCAAGCGACATGGCGCAAGATATCATTGATCAGTGGGACCGCGAGTACTCAATGGATTTTGTGCAATTTGCCATGACCATTGCTGATGGCTTTATCAAGCCAGACCTTCAAATTGCCCAACCAAAAACGACAGCTGCTGCACCAACGCTTGATAACTTGCCGTTTACACGGGAATCCGATTTAAATCCCGATTTTACATTTGAAAAATTCGTCATTGGGTCAGGTAATGAAAATGCCTACGCTGTGGCGCGCGCAGTAGCTGATGAACCGGGACAAGTCTACAATCCTTATTTGATTTACGGTGGTGTTGGACTAGGGAAGACTCACTTGATGCAAGCCATTGGTAACGCTTATGCCGCTTCCACGCCGTCAGCACACATCAAATATGCCACGGCTGAAGATTTCTTGAATGATTTCACCGAATCTTTGCGAGCTGGTGATGGGGCAACTGCCGCTTTTAAACAAGAATATCGTTCTGTTGATTTATTATTAGTCGATGATATTCAATTCTGGTCAGGAAAAGAGAAGGTTCAAGAAGAATTTTTCAATACTTTCAATGTCCTCACCAAAAATGGTAAACAAATCGTTATGACTTCTGATAAGTTACCAACGGAAATAGTCGATTTGCAAACGCGATTAACATCACGATTTGAAGCGGGCATTATGATGGACATTCAAAAGCCTGATTTACCAACGCGTGTTGCCATTTTGCAAAACTTGTCTGAATCAGATGGCCTGACAATTCCAAATGATGTATTGGAATTAATTGCTGAAAAGATTGACTCCAACGTTCGAAGTTTGGAAGGGGCCTTTCATAAATTTGAAGCCAGTCTACGCTATATGAACAAGCCAGCAACCAAGGAAACGGCACAACAAATCTTAGGGGACCTGAACATTAATCAAGGGTTCAAAATTACAGTCGAAAGAATACAGCAAGTGGTAGCCGATTACTACATGCAAACGATTGATGACCTCAAAAGTTCAAGTCGCAAGAAGGATTTGGTCACAGCCCGACACGTTGCCATGTATCTCACGCGAACATTAACTAACGAAAGTTTGCCAGATATTGGTCGTGCGTTTGGTGGCCGCGATCATTCTAGTGTGTTACATGCCACCACAAAAATTACCGAAAAGTCAGAAAGTGATCCACGCACAAAAGAAATGCTTGATGCACTAACAGACGAAATTAAAAACGGCAAATAGCACACTTATCGTGATATAGTGGCAATAGGAGAGGCGAGAGGCCGTGTGTATAACTGGTAATAAGTGACAAAGTTTTCCAACAGGTTTGTGAACAACTAATTGCTTACATGTCTTTATTCACATCCCAGTTTTCCACAACTTCCACACCCCTTATTATTACTACTAGATCTTTTATCTTTATTAAGAACATATTGCTGGTATATTGGTGTTAAGTAAAAAGGAGCCTATTTATGCAATTTACAATTAATCGACAAGCATTTATTAAAGCCTTAAATGATGTGTCTCGTGCTATTTCTTCACGGACAACAATTCCTATTTTGACAAATATCAAATTAGTTTTAAATGATGAGGAACTGATTCTCACTGGCTCTAATGCAGATATTTCAATTGAAACAACGATTCCACAATCAGATACAAGTGCACAACTCGTCATTACACAACCCGGTGGCATTACATTGCCAGCAACTTTTTTCACAAATATCGTTAAACGGTTGCCTGCTGACAATATGACACTAGCCATTGATGGCCTTCGAGCAGCTATCACATCAGGTGCTTCAGCCTTTACAATTAATGGTCAAGATGTGCAAAACTATCCACAATTACCTGAAATGGAAGACGTTCAAAGTTTGAGTGTTTCAGCAGCGCAATTAGTCGATATTATTTCCCAAACAAAAATATCAGCTTCAACACAAGAAAGTCGGCCAATTTTAACAGGTATTCATTTACAACTGACTGGGAATAGTGTAAAAGCAGTGACGACCGACTCTCACCGTTTGTCACAACGAATCGTGACATTAACAGGTACAGATGCTGATGTTGATGCCGATGTGATTATTCCGGCTAAGGCTTTCAATGAGCTACAATCACTATTAGAAGGTCAAGATCGTGTCGATATTAAATTAGCGGCAAATCAGGCTGTATTTGACTTGGGACACACAACATTCTACACGCGCTTACTAGAGGGAAATTATCCGGAAACAGACCGTTTGATTCCAACAGAAAGTACAACAGCTATTACGATTGAAGCCAGTGCATTATTAGGTGCTATTGATCGTGCTAGTTTGCTGAGTCACGAAAGTCGTAACAACGTTGTCCAACTATCGCTGAAAAATGGTGCGGCTGTTTTGACTGGCAATTCTCAAGAAGTAGGGCAAGTCAAAGAAGAGTTGGGCGCACAGACAATTGATGGGGACGATTTAGATATTTCATTTAATCCTGATTATGTCCGTGACGCGTTACGTGTTTTCAATGGTAAAAGTGTTGATGTTAAGTTCACAAGTAATTTGCGTCCCTTTACTTTGACACCTGCTGGTGAAACTGACAACAAACAACTGCAACTGATTACACCTGTCCGAACATTTTAATCGGATATAGTCAAATAACCCTTAAAAACTTAAAATTAACCGTTTAACTCAGAATAAACCAACTACCCACAAACGGTCTAAAATCGCTTATATGCAATTTTAGACCGTTTTTTTAAGACTTTGACCTTAAGAAATGGTATAATACTAGATGTAACTACTGTGAAGAAAGCGTGCGCCACTTTGACAACAACCGTACATATAACAACTGAATTTATCACGTTGACGCAACTCCTAAAAGAAGAAAATATCATTTCTTCGGGTGGTCAAGCCAAATACTACTTGATGGATCATCCGGTTTTGCTTAACGGAGAACCAGAAAATCGACGTGGTAAAAAGCTCTACGATCATGATGAAATCGAGATTGAAGGTGAGCGTTATCTCATTGAGTTGGCTGAAAATGTCGACGAACTAATCGCTGAGGCTGACGCACAAAAAGCAGCGCGTGCAGTCAATGCTAAAAAGACCATTCGAGATGATCGTATCAAAGCGCAGAAAGCGGCTGCAGCCAAGGCACGTAAGGAAGCTCGATTTGCAGATATGCGCCGAAAAAATCAAACACGTTCGGGCGGATTTGGTCGACCAAAACGCAATAATCCAAAGGGACCATCTTCATGGAACTCGAGTCGCTAACGCTTAAAAACTATCGTAATTACGGTGATTTGACACTTGAATTTAGTGATGGTGTCAATGTGTTTTTAGGTGAAAATGCGCAAGGCAAAACAAATTTACTAGAAAGTATCTATGTTCTGGCTTTGGCACGATCGCATCGAACCAGTAGTGACAAAGACTTAATTCAGTGGTCTGAAAAGGAAGCAACAATTAGTGGTCGCGTGAAGCGCGCCATTAGTGACACGCCACTCTCACTAAACTTTTCAAATAAAGGTAAAAAAGCGCGCGTTAATCATTTAGAACAAAGCAAGCTTTCACAATACATTGGGCAACTCAATGTGATTTTGTTTGCACCTGAAGATTTGGAGTTAGTAAAAGGCGCGCCAAGTGTTCGTCGCCGATTTATTGACATGGAATTTGGTCAGATGAACCCGCTTTATCTGTATAATACGACACAATATAAGCGCATTTTAAAAGAGCGAAATGCTTATTTAAAACGTTTGCAACTGAAACAAACAACGGACACCGTCTTTTTAGATGTTTTATCAGAACAACTTGTCAATGTTGGGGCGCAAATTTTACTAGCACGTGAGTCATTTTTAAAAAAATTAGAACAAGCTGCGCAACCAATTCATGCTGAAATATCAGATCAAAGAGAAACGTTGCATCTTGTTTACAATAGTTCAGTTAATTTTGATGAAAAGGATGATTTGGCTGGTGTTACAGCGGCCTTTGAAGCGTCGCTGTTGAAACAACGTGCTCGTGAAATTATGATGGGGTCAACACTCTTAGGGCCACATCGCGATGATTTACAATTTATTGTCAATGACAATGATGTCGCTGTCTTTGGCTCGCAGGGGCAACAACGAACCACGGCATTGGCAGTCAAGTTAGCTGAAATTGATTTAATGCAACAAGAAACAGGGGAATACCCCGTATTATTGCTTGATGACGTACTCAGCGAACTTGATGCGAATCGGCAAACCCATCTTTTGTTGGCAATCCAGGATAAAGTGCAAACTTTTATCACGGCGCCATCGTTAACTGATGTGGCACGACAACTGATTCACACGCCTAAAGTGTTTCACGTGAAACATGGTGAAATAACCTTAGAAACGGAAAATTGAAAAGGAGAATGTGTTCGCAGATTATATCTGTTCACACGCTAATAATATGGCAGAGAATATCGAAAATGAAGCATTGGAGAACATTGATGGCATCGTGACAGATGATGCCGAGATTCGTCAAGCAAGTACCGTTCATGCTGCAGCAGGTGCTTACAATGCTGATCAAATTCAAGTTTTGGAAGGATTGGAAGCTGTCCGCAAACGCCCTGGCATGTACATTGGTACGACCACAGCGCAAGGCTTGCACCATTTGGTATGGGAAATTGTTGATAACGGGATTGATGAAGCATTAGCAGGTTTTGCCTCACACATTACCGTCACAATCGAAAAAGATAATTCAATCACGGTAACCGATGATGGCCGTGGTATTCCTGTCGACATTCAAACTAAAACGGGTAAGCCAGCTCTTGAAACTGTCTTTACTGTATTACACGCCGGTGGTAAATTTGGCGGTGGCGGTTATAAAGTATCTGGTGGTTTACACGGTGTTGGAGCTTCTGTTGTCAATGCTTTGTCAACGGATTTGGACGTTAGAGTTGTTCGTGATAATACTGTTTATTACATGGACTTCAAAGTGGGACGCGTCAACACACCGATGAAGCAATTGACTGAAAAGCCCACCATTGAGCGTGGCACAATTGTTCATTTTAAGCCAGATGCAGATATTTTCCGTGAAACAACAGTTTATAACTACAACACATTACTAACACGTGTGCGGGAATTGGCGTTTTTGAATAAAGGTTTGCGCATTTCAATCACAGATAATCGACCTGAAGAAGCCGTTTCTGAAAGCTTCCATTTTGAAGGCGGTATCAAAGAATACGTCAGTTATTTGAATAAGGACAAGACTGCTATTTTCCCTGAACCTGTCCATGTTGAGGGTGAAGAAAATGGCATTGTGGTGGAAGCTGCCTTACAGTACACTACCGATATTAAAGACAATCTGCGGACGTTTACTAACAATATCAATACCTATGAAGGTGGGACGCACGAAACTGGTTTTAAGACAGCCTTAACACGTGTGATCAATGATTACGCTCGCAAAAATGGTCAGCTCAAAGATAATGCAGAAAGTTTGACAGGGGAAGATGTGCGCGAAGGCATGACTGCTATCGTGTCAATCAAGCATCCAGATCCACAATTTGAAGGACAAACCAAAACTAAATTAGGTAACTCCGATGCACGTCAAGCAACGGACCGGATGTTCTCAGAAACGTTTAGCCGTTTCATGATGGAAAATCCAGCAGTTGCCAAGCAAATTGTCGAAAAAGGTGTCTTAGCCCAAAAAGCACGCTTAGCTGCCAAGCGTGCACGCGAAATGACACGCAAACAATCTGGTTTGGAAATTGGTAATTTGCCAGGTAAACTAGCTGATAATACCTCAAATGATCCTGAAATTTCAGAATTATTTATTGTTGAGGGTGATTCAGCCGGTGGTTCGGCTAAGCAAGGACGTAACCGTTTGACGCAAGCTATTTTGCCAATTCGAGGCAAAATTTTAAATGTTGGGAAAGCTTCATTGGATCGTGTGTTGGCCAACGAAGAAATTCGCTCATTGTTTACAGCAATGGGGACTGGATTTGGTGATGACTTTAATGTTGAAAAAGCCAATTACCACAAAGTTATTATTATGACAGATGCCGATGTCGATGGTGCCCATATTCGAACACTATTGTTAACGCTATTTTATCGCTATATGCGACCACTTGTTGACGCAGGCTATATTTATATTGCGCAGCCACCGCTTTATGGTGTTGCCTTAGGTAATAATAAATCAATGACGTACATTGATTCTGATGAAGAACTTGAAGACTATTTGTCACAATTACCATCCAATATTAAACCAAAAGTTCAACGTTATAAGGGACTAGGGGAAATGGATTATGATCAGCTAGCAGATACAACCATGGATCCGCAGAACCGTCGTTTGTTACGAGTTGACCCAACTGATGCTGAGGAAGCCGAAGCAGTTATTGATATGTTAATGGGTGGGGATGTACCGCCACGTCGTAAGTTTATTGAAGACAATGCTGTCTTTGTTGAGAACTTGGATATTTAATAATTGCCATCCAGATGATTTACGTAATGTAAAATCATTCAAAATACTTACAAGGAGTTAAGCAGCATGTCTGAATCAAATGATAGTCGCATTAAAAACGCGAATTTGTCAGAACAAATGAAAACATCATTCTTGTCATACGCCATGTCAGTTATCGTGGCGCGTGCCTTACCAGATGTTCGTGATGGTATGAAGCCGGTTCACCGTCGTATTTTATATTCGATGATTGAACAAGGTAACACGCCAGATAAACCACACAAAAAATCAGCGCGTATCGTCGGTGATGTCATGGGTAAGTATCATCCGCACGGTGATTCAGCTATTTATGAATCAATGGTTCGTATGGCACAACCATTCTCATATCGACACATGTTGATTGATGGGCATGGTAACTTCGGCTCTGTTGATGGGGATGGCGCTGCTGCTATGCGTTATACCGAAGCACGCTTAAGTAAAGTTGCCATGGAAATGGTCCGGGATCTGAATAAAGATACGGTTGACTTTGTGCCTAACTATGATGGTGAAGAGCGTGAGCCTGAAGTCTTGCCGGCACGTTTCCCTAATTTATTGGTTAACGGCGCTACTGGTATCGCGGTCGGTATGACTACCAATATTCCGACTCATAATCTTGGGGAAGTTATTTCGGCACTTCATATTTTGATGAAAAAGCCTGAAGCAACGACTGCAGATTTGATGGAGGCATTGCCCGGACCTGATTTTCCAACAGGCGGCATTGTTATGGGAAAGTCTGGTATTCGTCGTGCCTATGAAACAGGCCGCGGTACTGTAACTGTTCGTGCTAAAGTCGACATTGAGCCAACAAAAAACGGCAAAGAACAAATTATTGTGACTGAATTGCCATATGCAGTCAACAAAGCACGTTTGATTGAGCGCATTTCTGAATTAGCCCGTGAGAAGAAAATTGATGGCATCACCGGCATTCGAGATGAATCAGACCGTGAAGGACTGAGAATTTCTATTGACGTCCGTCGAGATGCCTCAGCCAGCGTTATTTTAAATAATTTGTACAAGCAAACATTATTGCAGACTAGCTTTAGTTTTAATATGCTAGCGATTGATCATGGCGCACCAAAAACAATGAGTTTGAAGGAAATTCTTGTTGCTTATTTAGCGCATCAGCGTGAAGTCATTCGTCGCCGTACTGCCTTTGATTTGCAAAAAGCACAAGCACGTGCTCATATTTTAGAAGGTTTGCGCATTGCTCTGGATCATATTGATGCCATTATCAGTATTATCCGTGCGTCAGCTACTTCTGAAATCGCGAAAACACGGTTAATTGCTGATTATTCACTATCTGACAAACAAGCACAGGCCATTTTGGATATGCGTTTGGTTCGTCTGACTGGTTTGGAACGCGACAAAATTGAGGATGAATATCAAAAACTTGTCGCATTAATTGCTGATTTGAAGGATATTTTGGCACACGAAGAGCGTGTGGATCAAATCATTTATGATGAGTTATTAGAAATTCAGACGAAATTCGGTGATGCGCGACGTACCGAACTACAAGTCGGCGATGTGATGAGCATTGAAGATGAGGATCTCATTGAAGAAGAAGATGTCATTGTAACATTGACGAATAGTGGCTATATCAAGCGTGTACCAACCGCTGAATTTAAGGCGCAAAATCGTGGTGGTCGTGGCGTGCAAGGCATGAACGTCCATGATGAAGATTTCGTCGATCAAATGGTTGCAACATCAACGCATGATACACTGCTGTTCTTTACCAACAAAGGGAAAGTCTATCGTATGAAGGGCTACGAAGTGCCTGAGTATGGGCGCCAAGCCAAAGGAATTCCCGTTGTGAATCTTTTAAATTTTGAAAAAGATGAAAAAATTCAAACAGTGGTCAACGTTCGTGGAGAGGCTAGTGAAAGTAAAGACTATCTATTCTTCGTTACACGCTTAGGTGTTGTCAAGCGTACGGCAGTGAGCGAATTTTCAAATATTCGTACTAATGGTCTAAAAGCTGTTACGTTACATGATGATGATGAAGTGCTATCCGTTGAAATTACTGATGGGACACAAAATATTATCATTGCAACGCACAATGGCTATTCAGTTAGTTTTGCGGAGGCGGATGTTCGCGTTATGGGTCGTTCCGCTGCTGGTGTTCGTGGTATTCGTTTGCGTGAAGGTGACTGGGTAATTGGCTCTGATGTCTTACACGACAATGACAACGTGTTGGTTATTACTGAAAAAGGTTATGGTAAACAAACGCCGGTCAGTGAGTATCCGATTAAAGGTCGTGGTGGTAAAGGTATCAAAACGGCGAATATTACAGAGAAAAATGGGCCATTGGCAGGTATGATAATTGTCAATGGGCAAGAAGACATTATGGTGACGACTACCCAAGGGGTGATGATACGATTTAGCGTAGATTCAGTTAGTCAAACTGGTCGTGCAACACTTGGTGTTCGTTTGATAAGGCTTGAAGACGAGGCACAAGTTGCAACTTTGGCAAAAGTTGATCAGCAAGAAGAAGTAGCAGATGAAGATGTTTCACGTGAAACATCTGACCATGCACCACTTGATAATCAACAAATTGACCAAGTCTCACAATTATTAGATCGTGCACAAGATGATTCAGAATAATATTTAAAAAGAGTATCTCAATATTAATTGAGATACTCTTTTTTATCATGATTGAAGATACGACAAATTATGCTTGAAACGTCGTGAAACAGGTAATAAATCACCTGTGGTTAACAAAAGCGTTTTGTCTTTTAGGCGGTATTGTTGAATAAAATCGTGATTGACACAAAATGAAGCGTGAATTTGAAGAAATTTATCGTGAGATTGGTTGATTTGTTTGATTGTATTGCGTATTTGAGTCGTCGTATTTGATTGATGAACATTGATATAGTGACGCCCATTGTTACTATTCACATGAGAAATTGTATTCAAATCAAAAGTTTCAGTGTGTGCGCCATTGTGAATTGTCAGCCAGACTGGCATTTTAAGGTCAAATTGATTTAATCGTTGATAGGCCATTTGGACAGCATGTTGTAACTTTTTACCAAATTGTGCTTCAGGTTGTGCTTTTTGAATGAAATCGAGTGCACTAATATGTGATTGGAAAGTTTGTAATGATAATTCATCATGAGTCGTAATAATGATGATGGGAGAAACACAATCGGTTTGTCGAATCATTTTCGCTGTATTAATACCAGCGTGAAGAAGTCCTTTAATTTCTAAATCAAGTAAAATAATTTTTGGATGAGTGTCTGCTGCAAGCGCCGTGAGTAGTTTTGTTGGTGAATCAGTTATAAAACTGGTTGGCAAATAATGCTGAATCCGTTGCTGACCAATTGGGTCGTCTTCAAGTACGTAAAAATTCATTTGTTGCTCCAAAAGTGAGTGTTTGTGTAAAAGTGTCGTGGCTGAGCGTTGTTCTCAGTGAAACATCAGGTTGATGATTAACATAATGTTTTACAAATGTTAAGCCAATCCCACTGTGGCCTTGTTTGCTGGAAAATCCTGATTTGGTCAGATGATTGGTGGCGAATGGCTGGTCAATACTGTTGGTAATTTGAATGACGTGTAAGTTATTTAATGGTTGCAAGGTTAAGCAAACTAATTTTTCTTGTGTTTTCTCGGCCGCTTCAATAGCGTTATCGAGCAGAATGGCAATTGTGCGATACAGGTTTAGGCTGATTTGACTATCACAACTTGTTAGCAGATCTATTGAAAATGTGACACCAGTATCAGTAGCCAATCGATGTTTAACTAGTAATAAACTGCGTAGATTTGGGTCGCCGATTAAATGAATGTTGAGAGATTTTTGATTTGGTAATGTCGTTAAGCTACTTGATACTAATGTTTCATAGGCACATGAAACTTCTTGTAAATTACCATTTTGAATAGCGAAAGCTAAACTCGCTAATACATTTTGATAGTCGTGCTTGAAGTAACGGAAATCCTCATTTGCCTTTTCTAAGGATTGTGTATAATCGTATGTAATTGATATTTCGTGCTGCTGTTGCGATAGTAATTGACGGTGACGAAAAAATGCAACTACAAGAAAAATAAGTAGAAAAACTAATAAAAATTTTACTTCACTAGAGAGCCAAATAAGCCCCATCAAAATTAATAAAATATCAATGACATGGCATGGTGAAAAAGTTGGTTGGAACAGCAAGGCAATCAGTGCTTGAGCCATTAAAACGACACCTCTATTCATAAAATTGCACATATATAATCATAACAATAAAATTAATGAATTAAAAATGAACAAAATATCAATAATAATCACTTAACAAATAATACGTCATATCGGTCATAATTGCTTATAATTTGTTAAAAAGGCGCAATGAAGTTCATTTTAGAAACCTGATATAATGGAAAGAGTGTAGCGGTAGAAGTTGCCGCAGTTTTTAAGTACATGGTTGATGGGTAGGTAAAAAGATTGAAAATTCATATTATTCCGGACTGGCATAATGCAAATGCTGTCGTGCCACAATTTAATGACAGTCGCTATCAAGCACAATTATTTTTGTCACAAGGACAGACAGTTGAATTAGTTGTACTTGATTTTTTACCACAGTTACGACTATTATTGGCCGACGCACAACTGGAATCAGCCAATGTTTGGTCAGCTTTTGATCAATTACAACATATTGATTTAAAAGCACAATTACCTTTAGTATTAGCAGATTTAAGCTGGCCGACAGGGGCCTTATTTGTCAGACTGAAAGGGCAAATATTAGTGACTGTCAATCAGCAGCATTATGCGACTGTTTATTTGACGCCCAAAACGGATGCAGCGCTTGATCATATTGATTTGTATGAAGCTGATCATCTCATACAACGCTTGGTCCTTGATGATCGGGGTTTTGTGTCACAAGTGCTGACATTTGAGCAAGATAATCTAGTACGTCGAGATTATTTGACACCCAGTGGGCAGGTTGCCATTCAAGAAGATTGCTTAACAGGACAAGTCACAACGCAACAAAATTGGACGACACAAACCCAATTTGATAATATAAACAGCTTAGTTAAAGCTGTTTTGAAATCACATCTACGCGCGATACCAGATTTGGGCAATGTGATTATGGCTAGTGGTGAGTTGAATCGTGAAATCATCCAAGATTGGTCGCTTGACCAGTCGGTCATCATGAGTTGGCCGGCTAATGATTGGCAAGCCATTGAATCTGGAGAAAACGATAAAGTCAGCTTCAATGTTGTTCAAACACTTGCTGATCAAGAACATTTGTCACAACAGTTGCCAAATCATGCCAATATTAGCACTATTCCTGCGTTTCCAACTGATAACAAGGTTGAGTTAGTGTCCAATGATATGACACATCCCATTAAAACCATTTATTGGGCCACTAAATCAATGGCGTTGGCAGACCAAAAAGTGGTTGTGTCAGAACTCATTAACATATTACAAAATGATCTTAATACAGTGATTATTTTTGAATCAACGATGCCATATCCAGAAATTCAAGCTATGGTGGAGCAAGCTAGCCTGTCTGCTAAGAATGAACATGGTTTGATTGATGATGACAGCCAAGCAGCTTTCAAAGTACGCTTCCAAATCGTGACACGTCAAAATGAAATAAAGCGACAACAGTTAATGGCACAGGCACGTGTATTAGTCGACCTTGATGAACAGCCGGACCAATTTTTACAGTCTTTGGCACTGACATTTTCAGTACCACAAATTAATTTAGTGGCAACAGCTTATTTACTACCACAAGAAAACGGGCAACAGTTGGCAGCCATAACTGACTTACAGGACGTGTTACCCATGTATTTGAATGATCAAGATAAGTTTAATCAAACACAACGTGCAGCGCGTGAACTGGCTAAAGAGACAAATAGTGAGATGCTTTGGATAAAGTGGCAACAGATTTTTAATAAAGTGAAATCATAACGGGGCATATATGACAACATCTATTCTACAAATTGGCGCCATTGATTGGACGCCAGAAATTACTGCACCATTAGATTGGCACTACACGTCTATTTTTGATTTGCCTACTTTTTTAGCGACACAAAAAGACCCTTATATCCTAGAACAAACTTATGTTGTGTTGACTGATGATGTGTTAGAAAGTTCATTATTATCTAGTCAAATTCAGGAGTGGCCAGCGTTTCGGGTGATTTATTTTGCAACGCAGATTGCCCCTGAATTTCAAACAATATTAAGCGAGCGACGCGCCTTTGCGATTAGTGAAACAACACCAGAGCGTGTGTCAAAGCGCATTTTGACTGACCTTTATCTTGGGCAGCAAGGATTTGCAACGCGTTTTAGTGAAACACAGTTTTTACCAACAGTACCAAGTGGCATTCATTTTAGTCGTATGGGTCGTTTTTTGGCGCGCTTCGAAGGTGATTTTGGCTCAGAATGGCAACAAATTGGGACATTACAGACACTTAAAACAGATTTCATTGCTAATCAAACGAACGAAATTTGGCTAGATTATCGTCAAACGGATACAGCTGCTGCTGCTTTGCTATTCATCTTTTATCGCGATGGTGCAATTTTAACGCAAGACATGATTAAAGGGGATGCTTTGCGGCGGATGACGCAGGTTCAAGCGCCTGCTGATTATGACAGTTATCAAATAATTGTTTTAGGCAGTGGCAAAGGACAGTTAACGCTTCATGTTGTTCACCAGCGTCGTTCTCGTCACGGTTTGGGGCATTTATTGCCAGGTGGTCAGTGGCAATTAACATCTGAGGATGAGGAAGTATTATCTTATTTCAATCCAGGGACGTTGCCTAAACCATTAGTGGTCAACTTTTCAGGGGCACGATTACATGTCGATGGTTTTGAGATGGCATCAGCTTTTAATCAATTAGGTGTTCCGTATTTGTTGTTTACAGATGCTCGTATGCAAGGTGGTGCATTTGATGTCGGGTCGCCAGCCTATGAACAAACAGTGATTGACATCATTAAACGCGCGATGGCGGAACTTAATTTAACATCACAAGATGTCATTTTGACAGGATATTCAATGGGAAGTTACCCAGCGATGTATTATGCTGGGGACATTAAACCCGGTGCACTAGTATTAGCTAAACCAATTATTAATTTAGGCACATTAACTGCTGATGCAGAATTTGCTCATCAATACAATCAAGACTGGACATTAGATGTTCGACGTCACTTGACAGGATATGTGCGACCAAATGATACTGAATCTCTGAATCAGAAGCTTTGGCGACATATTAGCACTGTGGACTGGTCAACTACAACAGTAGCGTTACTGACGATGGCACAAGATAATTATGATGGCGACAGTTTACCTGAATTACTTGATTATCTTGACACACACCATGCCTTATTAACGCATCAGGTTGAAGCGGGTTATCATAATGAAAAGATTGATGAAATGGTTGATTTTATGATGACACAGTTGACGCAATTGCGAGACAATCGGCTAGCGGAGGACGAATGATGCAATATCAAATTTATTGGCAACCGCAAACACAATTACTGGCACTACAAGGGGCAACAGTTGATTTTCGAGCATTGAATGAGGTGTTTTATGAACACTATTTTTTGCCAAGTGGACACATTATTGCACGCTGGCAGTCACAACGTCATGATTTAAATGACAAACCGATTGCGGATTTACCACGATTACAGCAAGGAAAAACTTATGAAGTAATCCGTCATATTGACATGAGTGAGCGCATGTTTGCCTATCTAAGCATCACTTTTTTTGATGAACAATTTCAGGTCATTAAGACATTTAGTAAAAATGCGGAACAGTTGACGATTGAAGTGCCGGATCAGTATCATTTTTATACCGTCGATTTGGTATCTGCAGGTACAGGCAATTTTGTTTTTCACGATTTCTTACTTAGAGAAAAGATGACAGGAATTCTAAGTGAAAATGATCAAGAAATTGCGCCCGGTGTGTATACAAACTTACAAAAGCCGGCCAAGATTGTCAGTAAAACATTGCGTGTTATTTTTTCAGAGCCGGAAGCGGCAGTAACTGATTATATGACAGACAAAATCAAAGTGACACAGCAAGGGGTTTTATTTGTCACAAGCGACCATTTGCAAGCTGGCTTTTATCGGCAAGAAAGCCTACTAACTGCCTTTAAAAATGCACGCCGTGACGTACATGCTCGTAATATTGAATTTGTCGGGTACGGCCCAATTTCCAGCTATGCGGCCTTGTATTACCAGCAAATGATTAAAGGTAGTACGGCAATTATCACTGATGATGTGCAACTTGATCCCGGTATTTCTGATTGGGCCATTACACGAACGATTGATGGTGTACGCTCGTTAGGCAATCCAATTGCCCCAAACTATATTGCCCGTCTGGTTGTGAATCGACCAAAATATGAGCGCTTAGAGATGTTACCTTATGAAACATTGACTGATGAAGAACTGGCCCGTGAGGCTGAAATTGCTGCTCGCCAACCTAAAGTCAATAAATTAGCGCAATGGTTCACTAAATAAAAAGTCAGTTGTATTTGACCTAGACTGGAAGATTTCTAGCATAGGTCAAATACAACTGACTTTTTAAACAGGTCGGGATTTATTGATCAGCGTTACAGTGGCTGTACTGGTTAGCTCATTTTTGATACTTTCACGAATCTTAACATCCCATACTTGCAAAGTACGACCAACAGAGATTGGCGTGGCTGTTGCAATTAAATGACCTTGCGAGACGGCCTTTAAATGCGCAACTTGGATATCAACACCAACAGGTATCTGACTGTTGTCATTAGCCTCATTAGCGCCTAATGAAGCAGCTGTTTCGGCTAAGAGGGCGTTGATGCCGCCATGAACAATGCCAAAGGGTTGCATCAGCTTATCAGTGACTTCAACTTCAACAATTGTTTTTTCTGCAGCTAATAATGTGGTTTTTAGGCCTAAAAGTTCTATAATATTCATATAACTAATTTCCCTTCTGAATGGAGTATAACAAATGACAACTTGGAAAGCTATCAAAACATACGACGAAATCTTGTTTGAAAAAAACACAGATGGTAAGAACCCTGGTAAAATTGCCAAAATCACAATGAATGATGTGTCAACTCATAATGCGTTTACACCTGGCATGGTTTCAGATATGATTGATGCCTTTACATTAGCTCGTGACAACGCTGAAATAGGCGTTATAATCTTGACAGGAGCTGGCGATCAGGCGTTTTCTTCTGGTGGTAATCAAAAAGTGCGTGGCAATGGTGGTTATGTTGGAGCTGATGGTATTCCACGTCTTAACGTGCTTGATTTGCAACGTCTCATGCGAATTATTCCAAAACCAATTATTGCTATGGTCAAAGGGTGGTCTGTTGGTGGCGGTAATATTTTGCAGTTAGTTGCGGATCTTACAATTGCCGCTGACAATGCGAAATTTGGACAAACTGGGCCGATGGTTGGCTCATTTGATGCTGGCTATGGTTCGGGTTATTTGGCACGTGTTATTGGTCATAAGCGTGCAAAGGAAGTATGGTTTTTGAACCATTTTTATTCTGCGCAAGAAGCCTATCAAATGAACTGGATTAATCGTGTTGTCCCTTTGGCAGAAGTTGAAACAGCGACAATTGAATGGGCTGATGAAATGTTGACAAAATCACCAACTGCCCTACGCTTTATTAAAGCGGCTATGAACGCAGATACGGATGGTTTAGCTGGCTTGCAACAATTTGCTGGGGATGCAACAATGTTGTACTACACCACAGATGAAGCAAAAGAGGGTCGTGATTCATTTAAAGAAAAGCGCGATCCAGATTTTGATCAATATCCTAAGTTTCCTTAATCTAACTTTCACTGAGAAATGAGTTGTTATGACATTAAAAGTTGCTATTGCACAAATGAATATTGCTTTAGGACAACCTGAGGTAAATGAACAAACCGTGGCACAATACGCTCAGAAAGCTTCTGAGGCAGGGGCAGATATTTTAATTTACCCTGAAATGTGGAACACTGGTTATGCACTGACTGATTTGCCACAATTAGCAGACAATGATGGCGAACGGAGTCGTCAGTTATTAGCCAGATTAGCCAAAACATATCAACTCAATATTGTTGGTGGTTCGGTTGCAACAATGCGTGATGGGCAATTTTTTAACACAATGTTTGTTTTTAATCAGTTAGGTCAACAGGTCGCACGTTATGATAAGGCGCATTTATTTGGCTTAATGAACGAAGAAAAATATATTGCTGCAGGTAGCCAACCGAATACATTCGAATTGGCAGGTGTCTTGTCAGCTGGTGTGATTTGTTACGATATTCGTTTTCCAGAATGGTTACGGACCATGATGTCAAGTGGCCCACAAGCAATTTTGTATGTGTCAGCAGAATGGCCGATACAACGTATTGCGCAGTGGCAAATTTTATTACAAGCACGCGCAATTGAAAATCAAGCATTTGTCGTTGCTGCAAATCGTGTTGGTAGTGACCGAGACAACACCTTTGGTGGTCGTTCACTAGTAATTGACCCATTAGGCAACATTGTAGCACAAGGCACGGATGCTGATGATATGTTAGTCACAGCTGACATAGATATTGCCGATGAAACAGCAATTCGTGGCCAGATACCGGTTTTTAGCGACCGCCGTCCTGAGTTATACCGTTAAGCGAGGTAAAGAAAATGCATTTTGAAGAATCTGACTTACTAAAAACACTTCCAAAACAATTTTTTGCCTCATTAGTGGCAAAAGTAAACGCAAAAATTGCGGCAGGGTATGATGTCATCAATTTGGGACAAGGTAACCCAGATCAACCCACGCCGGATTATATTGTCAAAGCGATGCAGGATGCAACAGCAAAACCAGCTGATCATAAGTATTCGCTTTTTCGTGGCGAAATGCGTTTTAAGGAAGCGATTGCCCAGTTTTATCATGATGAATATGGTGTAACCATTGATCCGTACACGGAAGTGGCCATTTTAGCTGGATCAAAAATCGGTTTAGTTGAATTACCTTGGGCGTTAATGAATCCGGGAGAGTTGCTCTTGTTACCTAATCCAGGATACCCAGATTATTTGTCAGGGGTAGCGTTGGGACGGGTTAAATATGAATCAGTTACGCTCAAGCGAGAGAATGATTTTTTGATTGACTATCATGATATTGATGACAAAACAGCTGAAAAGGCGAAGTTTCTTTATTTAAACTATCCAAACAATCCGACAGGGGCGGTTGCAACTGCCAAGTTTTATACTGATACGGTCGCTTTTGCTGAAGAAAAGCAAGTTGGCATTGTATCAGACTTTGCCTATGGCGCTATTGGATTTGACGGTCAAAAACCACTGTCATTTTTACAAACAAAAGGCGCTAAATCAGTGGGAATTGAAACATATACATTTTCAAAAACCTTTAATATGGCGGGCTGGCGTGTTGGGTTTGCAGTAGGTAATGCTGAGATGATTGAAGCGCTTAATCTGATTCAAGACCATTTATTTGTATCACTTTTTCCAGCGGTACAAGATGCAGCGATTGAAGCATTGGCAAATCAAACAGCCCGTCAAGAATCGGTTTCGAACTTAGTTGCTTTATATGAGAAGCGACGGGATGCATTTGTTACGGCAGTGACCAAATTTGGTTGGACACCCTATGTACCTAAAGGCGCTTTTTATGTATTAATGCCAGTACCTGAGGGTTATACGTCAAGCACGTTTGCAGATCTGCTACTGGAAGAGGCTAATGTCGCTGTTGCAGATGCATCTGGATTTGGTGATGGTGGTGAAGGGTACATTCGCGTGGGCCTGACGGTTGAAGCGGAACGTTTGATAGCAGCTGCTGAGCGAATTAGTCAATTGCCTATTTTTAGGCAGTAATAAGCCTGTTGAAAAAATAATTGAATAAAACAGAAAAAAGGTATTGACAAAGGGAAAAAAGAGCGTATAGTTTTAATAGTTGTCCAAGAGGCAACGAGCCGAGAGTTTGAGCGAGTCAACGAAGAAAGTAGTTGACAAGGCAAGAACAAGGTGATAAGATAATATAGTTGTCTCAAGGGGCAA